>JARBUO010000034.1 GCA_029239605.1 Bacillota bacterium
GGATAAAAGATGGCCGGCTAATTCGCAAAGTACCTATAGCTGCAGCAACTCTGCGGAGCGTGGATTGAAAAACTCCTGAAAGCGCAGTATGATGAATGTAAGGAGGATAGAAAAATGAAATTTGTAAATTTTAATGGAAGCCCTGCCGGAAAAAACAGTGCAACCCATGTGATAGATCAAGCATTTTTGCAAGGGGCCCAACGGGCAGGGGCAGAAACCGAAACCGTATTTTTGATTGATAAGGAGATCGGATACTGCAAGGGCTGCTTTGCATGTTGGTTCAAAACACCAGGCCAGTGCATCATGCAGGACGATATGACCGATCTGTTAGAAAAGTATACGACAGCTGATGTGGTATGTTTTGGTACACCCGTTTTCACATGGAATATGACGGCGGTGCTGAAAAACTTTCTGGATCGTCTCGTGCCGCTGAAATCACCGCTCATCGTGCAGAACAATGACTCTTTTGATCTGGCGGATACCAAACCCAAGGAGCAGAAATTTGTGGTGATATCAAACTGCGGTTTTCCGGGAGACAAGAATTTTGAGATAATGAAGGCAGTATCTGCACCGTGTAACCCCAGTTTGGAAATCTACAGAAGTTGCGGAAAGCTCCTGAAAAGTAAGGATGAAACGGTCAAAGCAGTCGTGGATAAATATCTGCAGATTGTGGAGCAGGCAGGCTTTGAGATGGCGCAGAAAGGAGCGGTTACAGAAAAAACGAAAGCGGATCTGGAAATGCCGCTTATGTCGGTTCAGGATTATGTTGCATATATCGGTATGTAGCACAGAGTATAAGTAAAGCAGCGAATTTGATGTCAAAACTGATGTCAGAATCGCTGCTTTTCTTTTGATGCTCCCATGGTACTCTATGATGATAAATTTTTTTGATAAATTAATTTTGCAGAAAGAATTAAGACTGGTTTCTGTCATAAATTAGGATATAATAGATGCATAGTCGAAATAAAATCAAAAGATTTTATACGGATGCATCCATTGTATCGGTGTGAAGCAAACCGGAGCAGCGGTTTGCACGTATGATATAATAGCTGCATAGTCGAAATAAAATCGGGAGATTTTATACTAAATGAGTTATGGAAAACGGCGGATAAAAAAGAAGGGTTTTAAAATTTAGGAATGGATAACAAAATCAAGGTTCTGATATTGACCGATCGATTACAGGATCAAGCAAAAGCTCTAATTGAATTTTTAAAACAATCTGGATTTTTTGAGGTAGTAGGGTTTGCAGAGAACAAACAGCAGGTGCATTCTATTGCAGAGGATCGAAATTTTGATTATCTAATCATTGCTGGATATTTGAAAAATGAGACCAATTATCATGTTATCGCGGAGCTAAGAAATGAGTTTAAGCGGTTTCATCCTGTACAATGGGCTATGGTTGACTCCTTGATCAATATTTTCTGTCTCCGTTACCAGATACCGCTTAAATTTGAGCGGACGCTGCCCATGGATGAATTCGCCGACTTTCTAAGAACTCACAAAAATGATCCCTTGATTCGCTAGACACAAGGTGCCATATTAAATACTATAATGAGACCATTTATATTCTCTGTTAAGAAGATGCAGACGACGCTCACAGATGAGCGAGAAGGGCAGGATTTCCATGAAGAAAAGACAGTTCCTTCATTTTTTCCAAGACAGAAGAAAGGGCGGGGCCTTGCTTCTCATCTTATTAACCCTTTTAGGACTTGGGATTTACAGTTACAGTCAGAGAGACAATCGAAGCAATGAGCCGGTGCTCCCGGCAGAGCAGAAAGTCGATGCACCGCCGGAAGTTCTGGAACTGGCACAACAGAAAGTTGATGAAACCATTCAATTTTATACAAGCGGGTGGAACCTGCTGGATGATAACGGTGAACTGGCGAAAATCAAAATACTTGACAGCCAGATTACCAACCTTCAACTGGCAAAGCGCGTCGATGTTTACGACAGGATGATAGGACAAAGAGTTATTGAAGGAATCCGCTCAGCTTATGACGACTTTTATTTCTTCTCCTATAGGCTTCTTCCTGATGAAAATGATTTGAATGAAAAAAAGTTAACCTTTAAGCTGGACGATGAGGGCTGGATTTCCTTTGAAGAGATTACACCTTATACCGCAGATATAACACCAGGTCATTTGTTGCTCATCGTAAGTTACGTGGATGGCAAGATCGTCGGCAGCAATGTGACAAGAACAGCTGAAATTTCAGATGAATGGTACGAAGAATATGAAAATCTGCGATTGCCGGACTACGACGCGCAGCTAACAGAGGATGACGTTCGGGTCATCGATGAATACTCCTTTTATTTTCCTGACGGAGGAACCGGCAGGGCTGTAAGCCTGAAAGGTCAACAGTATGAATTGCCTGTATTCATGAAAGAAACAAAAAGAACAAGAAGCTATACCGATTACAATGCAGATTACATGAGTGAAATTACATATAGGGGCATGGGAGATCAATCCCAATTTATGGTCAGGACATTAAATTACAATATGCCTGATTCTCCTGATGCCCGTGCTGTTGTGGTAGCTATGAGTACTGACAGGCAGAGAGGCCCGAAAACGTTCAGGGGGATTGCGGCAGGCTCTTCCGAGCGAGAACTGCTGCGCCTTTATCCGGATCATTTATATTATCTCAGTAAGGATGCGGCATCTGGCTACTTTACCGGTAATCAGGGAAATTCGGACTTCGACTGCGCATACTTTTACTATCCGCCGGATCAGACCTCTAATGATATTACCTTCTATATCAAGGACGAAACCGTATCATCTATTGAAATGATCGCAGCATATGAAAGAAGATATGTCTATGACAATGCGGCTGATGCTATAAATTTGGTCAATCAACCGTCCAGTCAAAAAAGCGAGTTTCAGGTTGAAACCGCTTCAGAATTTATAAAAGAAATAGAGCTTTCCGGAGAGGTGCTGGGCATGTCCCTGAGTCAAGGGGAAACGGTAACTTCCCGCATTAATATTAGATTGCCGAAGGTTTCGGCTGCTGTGAGCAATGGAGCGTTTCTAAACAAAAATCTTGGTTTGGAACGCTATCTTGATGTGATTCGAAAGCTGAAAGCGGGCGATGTTTCCTTGCTTCAGCAGGAACGGCTGGTGGAATATACTTTGAATTACGAGGTGCACAAACGGAATGGGGCTGCTGCTCTCGTCATAAATGAATCCTATGGTATCTTAGAGGCTGGCAGAGGAAATCACCGAACCGTTTGGTACTATGACTGCGATACAGGAAATGTGCTGTCTGCCAGGCAGTATGCAGAAAAGTGCGGGGCCAAGGAAGCTGACATTATCAAGCAGTACAATGACAATGCTTCCTTTGGTGTGATCAACAGCGTTTACGAGACAAATTTCTATATTGATGAAAACGGGAAAATCATGACCCATGAAAATTTCGATACCTAGGTTGCTTACGAACTAAAAATCCAATGGGGTGAACATATATGAACTCAACAGCAAAATATAAAGATATTATTCAGCGGTCTCAGGAGCGTTCAATTCAATATGGCGTAGATAAGGACAGGCCGGGGCCTGCATGGATCTTGCAGGGATCAGACCTTGCAGCGGTCCTGGAAGAAAATGAATCGCTGATTCAGATCGCCAAACCTTTTATGGAGATCCTGTATGATGTGCTCAGAGATTCTGGCTTCTCCATCTATCTGACAGATCGATACGGGGTGGTTCTGACCATTATCGGGGATACAGACATTTTGGAAGGACAAGCCAAGGCCAGAATCGTGATTGGCTCCGATATGAGTGAAAAAAGTACCGGGACCAACTCTATGGGTGCGGCACTCCATGAGGACTGCTCCATTCAAACGTCAGGAGAGGATCATTTTATCAAGGCCTTCTATATCTGGACCTGTTCCGCTGCAGTGATTCACGATGAGAATGGTGATATTATCGGGTGCCTGAATCTCACCGGATGGAGGCAGTCTGCCCACCCCCACACTCTGGGACTCGTTGTGGCAGCGGTGAAATCCATTGAACATCAGCTGACGGCGGAGAAAGCAGAAACGGAATTAAAAGGGGCTTATGAATATCTCAGTACCGTAATGGATTCCATGAGCTCAGGCTTTTTTGCAGCGGACACAAAGGGCGTGGTAAAGGCAGTTAACAAAAACCTGTGCAGAATGCTGGAAATCGACAGAGAGGAGATCCTTCGGAAGAATGCACATCAGCTGCTGGAAAACTGGGATTGGATCATTAACCAGCTTCGGGAGAAGAACACCTTTGAAAACCGTGAAATCATTTACTTTGGAAATCAGAAGAAGAACAGATTTGATTTAAGCGTCTATCCCATAAAAAATCAGAATGGTAAGATCACCGGAACCGTGGCGGTCTTTAAAGATATCCAAAACGTATACAATATGGTCAACAAATATACCGGAATGATTGCGGCTTATACCTTCGACGATATCATCGGAGAAAGCAGAAGTATTTTGAAGCTGAAGGCGCAGGCGAAAAGCATTTCCGACAGCCCCTCTACTGTTTTAATTCAGGGAGAAAGCGGCACGGGAAAGGAATTGATTGCCCAGTCCATCCATAATAACAGCAGCAGGAAAAACGGCAGCTTTGTAGCAATCAACTGTGGGGCCATTCCCAAGAGCCTGATTGAAAGTGAACTCTTCGGATATGAAGAGGGTGCTTTTACAGGAGCTAAACGGGGAGGCCATCCGGGTAAGTTTGAACTCGCAAATGGAGGCACACTGTTTCTGGATGAAATTGGTGAAATGCCGCTGGATATGCAGGTAAGTCTTTTGCGGGTGCTCCAGGAAGGCTGTGTCAATCGACTTGGGGGAAATAAGTGCACCATAACTGACGTAAGAATCATAGCAGCTACCAATAAAGACCTGAAAAAAGAAATCGAACGGGGTACCTTCCGGGAAGACCTTTACTACCGGCTGAGTGTCATCCCCATCTACGTGCCGCCTCTTCGGGAACGGGAAGGCGATATTGACCTGATGATCAAGCATTTCCTGAAAGTGAAGGCGGTAAAGCTGGGAAAACCCATCCCTAAGGTTCAGCCGGACATTTATGAAAAACTGCTACGATACCACTGGCCTGGAAATATCAGAGAGATGGAGAATTGTATTGAGAACATCGTGAATATGGACGGGAATACCACGCTGGAATTTGAAATTCAGGAAGCAGATCGGTATCTTCCGGAACCAGACCGAAGGCTTACTTATGATATGTGTTCTCTGGAGGAATGGGAAAAAAGAGCAATCCTGGCATGTGTTGAGAAATGCGGCGGGAATATCACCAGAGCAGCGCAGGTGTTAGGGGTTAACAGAAGCACACTCCATGCAAAAATCAATAAGTATCAGAAAGAAAAATAGTATTAAAAAGGAAAGGTCTATATTTGAAATAGGCAGCTTTCCGCAAATAACAATATATGGGGCTCACATTGCTGCATTATTAATGTTAAACAATTGGCAATGTATGCGATGAACGGTGTTGCAAAAAACAACGGTGTTGTAAAATACAACAGCCATAACAGAAAGAAGTGTTGAATAATACGACGCTTCTTTTTTTATTCAGAATGAGCAAGAATAAAAATGCTGAAATACCAATGAGAATAATAGCTGCTTCTGGTTGGCACGACAATTGCAAAATAAGAAATGTATATTGAATAATTATTTTTTTAACATTAAGAAGAAAGGGTTATTACGATGAGATTTACATTACCAAGAGATATGTACTATGGAAAAGGTTCGCTGGAACAACTGAAAAGCCTGAAAGGAAAAAAAGCCATTCTCGTCCTCGGCGGTGGTTCCATGAAAAAGTTCGGATTTGTGGACCGGGCGGTGGCTTATCTGACAGAAGCGGGAATTGAAACCAAATTATTTGAAAACGTTGAGCCCGATCCTTCGGTAGAGACCGTTATGAAGGGTGCAGAGATGATGAGAGAGTTTGAGCCGGATTGGATTATTTCCATGGGCGGTGGTTCTCCCATTGATGCAGCCAAAGCCATGTGGGTATTTTATGAATATCCGGAGACTTCCTTTGAAGATATTATCCAGCCGTTCTCCTTCCCAACACTGAGGCAGAAGGCCCAGTTCATTGCCATTCCTTCCACATCGGGAACCGCAACCGAAGTAACTGCTTTCTCTGTCATCACAGACTATGCCAAGGGTGTGAAGTACCCGCTGGCCGACTATAATATTACACCGGATATCGCCATCGTTGACCCGGATCTGGCAGAAACGATGCCGCCAACCTTAACGGCACATACCGGTATGGACGCGCTGACCCATGCTGTGGAAGCTTATGTGTCCACACTAAATTCTCCGTTCACCGATCCCCTTGCCATCAAGGCCATCCAGATGGTATTTGAATATCTTCCCGCTTCCTTCCGGGGAGATATGGCAGCAAGAGAGCAGATGCACTATGCCCAGTGTCTGGCAGGCCAGGCGTTTACCAATGCTCTGCTGGGAATCGTTCACTCCATGGCCCACAAAACGGGAGCAGCGTTCTCTACGGGACATATTCCCCACGGCTGCGCCAACGCCATCTACCTGCCGTATGTAATCAAGTTTAATGCAAAGAATGCAGAAGCAAGATACGCTGATATTGCAAGAAGTGTTGGTCTTGCAGGTACTGATGCGGAACTTGTGAAACAGCTCTGCGACAAAATTGACGCATATAATGTAACCCTCGGCATCCCCAAGAGCCTGAAGGAATTTGGCATTCTGGAAGACGAGTTCAAGGAAAAGATCGCGGCAATCTCAGAACTGGCAGTGGGAGACGCCTGCACAGGTTCCAATCCAAGACCAATCACCCCGGCAGAAATGGAAAAACTCTTTACCTGTATTTATTACGGAACAGAGGTAGACCTGTAAGCGAAGCAGCATTCATCAACCTGTTCACGGCCTTTAAGTGAACATTATTATGACGCTGTAAGCGCAGCAATATAATGATAGCTTTACCAGCTTGCTCACAAAAACCGTTCGGAAACGAACGGTTTTTTGTTTTGGCTTCCGGCTCCGGCAGTGAACGGTTTTTGCCTTGGCTACAGCTCCGGCAACGACCGGTAGGCGTTCAGAAGTCCCATGTTGGTTTTTATCTTGCCGAAACCAGAGCCCTTTTTCTTTCGATGTAGCAAATAATTCCATTATTTGCTGAAATACGCATGTCCCTTTTCATGTGGTTTTGGCAATTAATTGGACTTTTGCGCCGTTCCTTTTTGAAATTCTCCATGCTAAGATTAGGTTGAATTAAAGTTATAAATAGTTAAGGGTGATAGAAATGATTGGAATCGGTGTTGTGCCGGGAATGGCGAAGGCCAAAACATATCTTCTGGATGAAGATGCCTTTCTAGACGAAAAGAAAATTGTTGATGACCCTGAAACCGAATATCAGCGTTTCTTAGCAGCAAAAGAAGTCTGCGCGGCACAGCTTGAAGAAATCATGAAAGCGATGCCTGAAACTATGGCGGCGGACAGCCGGGAAATCTTTGACTACCAGCTTTTACTGCTGGAGGATACCGGTTTTCTAGGCATGATCAGGACTGCTGTTGAAAATGATCATACCAATTGTGAATATGCGGTGACCATCGCCGCTCAAAAGTATATTACGCTTTTTGAGAATATGGATAACGATTATTTGAAGCAGAGAACCATCGATATGGTTGACATCTCAAGGAGGCTCAATGCAATCCTGACGGGAAGAGAACAGAAAACCCTTTCCGGTATCATGGAAGATTCCATTGTAGCAGCAGAAGACTTGACGCCGTCGCAAACCGCAGGGATCAACAGGGATCGGGTAAAGGGAATTCTGCTGGAACGGGGAGGCAGCTCCTCTCACAGCGTGATCATAGCCAGGGCCATGGACATCCCTTGTATTGTAGGAATCACGAGACTTCTGGATCAGGCAGTTCACGGAGAAACCGTTATTATGAACGGTACTACCGGTGAAGTGACGCCCAATCCCACACCAGAGCAGATCAGGGAATATGAGGTTTATGCAGCAAAGGCAGAGCTGGAAAAACAGCAGCTTGACCAATACCGGAAATGCAAAACCGAGACACTGGACGGAGCGAAACTGCAGGTTTATGCAAATATCACCTCGGAAACGGATGTGACAGCGCTGCTGGAAAACGGAGGTGAGGGAGTGGGTCTGTTCCGAACGGAGTTTCTGTATATGGCCGGTGAAACTTTACCTTCGGAAGAGCTTCAATACAAAGTATATTCCAGCATCGCAAAGAAGCTGGAGGGGAAACCTTTAATTATCAGAACCCTGGATGCAGGAGGTGACAAAAACATCGCCAGCCTGGGAATTGAAAAGGAAGAAAACCCATTTTTGGGGTATCGCGCCATCCGATATTGTCTGGATCATCCGGAACTGTTTAAAATGCAGATTGCTGCGGTACTGCGGGCAGGGGCATGGGGCAATACAGCATTTATGCTGCCGATGATTGCTACCATAGATGAGGTGCGGAGAACCAGAGCCATGGCGGAGGAAGTTCAGGCGGAGCTGGCATCAAAGGGCATTCCACACACAGCAACCATCCGGATGGGGATGATGGTAGAGACCCCTGCTGCTGCATTTGATGCGGAACGGTTTGCCAGGGAAGTGGATTTTTTCAGCATCGGCACAAACGATCTGACCCAGTATCTTTTTGCTGCAGACCGAATGAACCAAAGGGTAACCGGTTTGAATTCCTATTTTCAACCGACGTTGCTGAGAGCGATAAAGCATATCTGCCAGTGCGGAAAGCAGAATGGGATTGAGGTTGATATCTGCGGCCAGGCAGGTGAGATCCCTTCTTTAGTTCCCATTTGGGTTGCCATAGGAATTGATAATCTCAGTGTAAGCATACCGTCCATTCCAAGAGTCAGGAAAATTATCCGTGAAACCAGAAAATCAGATGCAGAGGCGGTTTTGGAAAAAGTCCTAGAACTCGATACAGCACAGGAAGTTGAGCGGTTTTTAGGGCAGCAATTCCGGTAATATAATCATAATGAGGTAAGACGATGATAGCGATGGAACTTAAGATTTTGAACGAGTTCGGAATCCATGCCCGCGTTGCGAGCAGGATCGTGCGCTGTGCAGGAAGCTTTGCAAGCTCTGTCTGCGTAAAAAAGGAAGGTGAGGTGTTTGATCTTAAAACAGTACTGGGCGTGATTACGCTCAATGCCAAATACGGGGAATCTTTAACCATAGAAGTTGAAGGTCCAGATGAAGCGGAAGCGGCAAAGACGCTTGAAGAGTTGTTTGCAATGAAATTCGGAGAAAACTGAGAGGAGATTGGAGTGGACATTTTTGAGATGGCAATGCAGTTGATCGCCGGTGCAGGTGACGCACGGAGTTATTCCATGGAAGGAATCGCCCATGCCAGAGCAGGTGATTTTAACAAGGCGCGTTCTTGCATGGAAAAGGCGAAAGAAGCTATGGTCAGGACCCATGACGTACAGACAGACCTGATCAGGGGTGAAATGATGGGAACGAAGTCAGAAATTACACTTCTGATGGTACATGCGCAGGATCACCTTACGGCAGCAATGCTGATACGAGACATGGCGGAAGAATTTATTCATCTATACGAGACAAGAAAAGAGGGGGTTGTTTAAATGCTGACAATTACATTGTTGTGCAACTTGGGGATGTCCACGGGCATGCTCATAGACCGAATCAAGGAAGCAGCAGAAGCCAGTGGAATCGAAGCCGACGTGGACGCAGCTCCGTTTGATAAGGCAGGCGATAGATTGGATCGTACCGACATCCTGCTGCTGGGGCCTCAGGTGAGATATCATATGCCGCGGTTTCAAGAGGATTACGGCAGCAAAATTGCTGTTATTGACACAATTGATTTCACTGATTATGCGCTTGTAAACGGAGAGAAGATTTTTAACAGCGCTTTTGCAAAGTACCAAAGTGTTAATCCATAAGTTTCATTGAAAAGAAATTATATAAGGAGGTTGGATATTAATGGCTAGTAAGCAAAGCTTTATGGAAGAAAAGTTCTTACCCATCGCTTCCAAAATGGGGGCGCAAAGGCATCTCATCGCTCTGAGGGACGGCATCGTAATGGTTATGCCTCTTCTGATCCTGGGCGCATTCTCCATGATCATCGCTGAGTTCCCGGTGGAGGCCTACCTCAATTTCATGACAAATACCTTCGGAGAAAACTGGAACGCATTTGAAGGAATCATCATGAACGCTACATATGGAATCGTAGCTTTGGTCGCGTGCTACGGGGTATCAAGTTCCCTGGTGAACAGCTATAAAATCGATGGTACGCCAGCCGGCATTATCGCCCTCGCCGCATTTTTCAGCACTAATATTATTGGTTCTTATCAGGACGGCGATGCAACCGTTTCTGCATGGGCGGCATCAACCTTTGACGCACATTTGCTTTTTACCGCTCTTATTATAGCGCTGATCTCCGGTGAAATCTATCGGTTACTGGTTCAGAAAAATTTCACCATCAAGCTGCCCAAATCGGTACCTTTAAGCGTGTCAAGGCAGTTCGTGGCGCTGCTCCCGGGTGCAGTAATCATTTTGCTCTTTGTTGTCGTACGCGGATTGTTCTCTATGACGCCCTGGGGCAGCTTCCCGGAATTCATAACGACAGTCATTTCCACACCGCTGCGAGGCTTCGGCACATCTTACGTCGGAACTCTGATGGCAGTCTTTGCGGAACATTTCCTATGGTCCCTTGGAATCCACGGCTCTGCGGTCATCATCTTCCCACTGTTCGAGCCTATGTGGATCGTAAATCTACAGGAAAATCTCAGCAATGGAGCCCACAATATCGTAACACAGCCTTTCTATGAAAACGGAATCTGGATGGGCGGATCAGGAGCAACCCTTCCCGTTGTCGTCTACATGCTGGTTTTTGCAAAATCAAAACTGCTCAAACAAATCGGGCGGATCGGCATCGGCCCCGGCCTGTTCAATATCAATGAGCCCATCACCTTCGGATTGCCCATCGTATTAAACCCGTTCCTGATGATTCCTTTCATCGCAGCGCCAATCGTTGTACTGACCATTCAGTATGCCGGAACCGCAGCAGGAATCTTCCCATATTGCAATCTCATGGTTCCATGGACAACGCCGTTTTTCATCAGCGGATTTTTGATGACAAAAAGCCTCATGGGTGTCGTTGCACAAATGATCTCGTTCGTTGCCGCATTCCTGATCTGGCTTCCTTTTATCAGAGTATGGGATAAAAAGAATTATGATATGGAACGGCTGGCTGAAAATCAGTAAGCAGGAGTTTTAAGCTTTGCAATATTCCTCCCTGTGTTTCGCAGGGAGGGAGAGGCATTTTTTCGTATAGGAGCAGGGAGATTGAAATGAGTTTTCTTGGTTTGAATATAGGAGAATCAGCGCCACGAGGCTACCGATTAAAGCGCTTTGCCGCCTTTTTAATTGATGTTGCCATCGTGCTTTGCATTCTGGCGATTACATATCGCCTTACAGGCAAGCCGGATTTTCCCGCTGTCAAAATGGCTTTTGATGCCATTCCAGTGGGGACAGCAGATCCCGGAAATCAGGTGCTTGCAGATACAATGTTAAAGTTATTCAATGCAGCGTATGTACAGGCATTGCTTGTATGGTTTATCTATGAAGTCACCTCTCAGCTGATTTTCTCAGGGGCCACTCTTGGCAAACTGATGATGAAACTGCGGGTGGTTTCCTGGAATCCGAATCGGAAACGGCTGCTGCATTATTTGATGATGATTGTAAGAAGTGCTGCAAAGTTTCTGTCAATCTATTTATTTCAGGGGTTTCCGTTTCTGATCGCATCTTTGTCGATCTTTACGAATAAAGAGTCCAGATCAGGGCTTGATATGATGGCAAGGACAAGTGTTGATTCAATAATTTTAAGGAGGTAACCATGCGGTTAATCGTAAATGCACCAATGGCAAGTGATATGATTATCAATCTGCTCACAGAATATCAGGAAAATGATATTGAATTTCGGTTTATAAAAAAGACTGGGCTTAAAATTGAATTCGAAGCAAGCAACATAGAAGGCCCGGCTGCATGCAGTCTGGTAAATACGCTGATTAAAAGCACCGACACAGGTAAGGTTTTATACTTTACCGTAGAAGCTGTTTCATCACAGGAATGAATCTTGGAAAGGAAGCTGCAGGGTACTGGTTATTTTAAGAATTTAGTGTTATATTTATAAATGCGCTTATAGCGCCAATCTCTTTTCGAGTGTATTTCTTAAGAGGCGGTTTTTCTTGAAAGACCTTGATCAGGCAGTTGATCATATTTGGAGCAAATGGTAATCTGTTATGAATCATTTTGAAGAAAGATTAAAAAGGATACTGGAATTATTGCTGCAGAACGACAGTTATCTGACGCTGGATTATTTGTCTCAGCACGTTGGTATTTCCAAGCGTTCCATACAGAATTACATGCATAAACTGGAAGACTGGCTTTTGGATATCGGACTTGTTGATATGGAATTTCATAAGAAGCAGGGGCAGGGGCTCAGGCTTCTTATTTCAGATGCTGACCGAAAAAGGCTGGAAGACCTCTTGAAAACTGAAAAGTTCAGTCTTTTCGATGAAGGGGTATTGAGAAGGCTCGAAATGCTGAAATCTTTGATTTTTTCCAATGACGAGCTGACGATCCAGTTTTTTGCGGATCAATTTTATATCAGCCGGACTGCCATTTTGAAGGATTTGGAATGGGTGAGTCAGTGGCTTTCAAATTACGACCTTCAGCTGTTTAAAACCCAGCGGCGCGGAATTGGTATTATCGGGAATGAAGTGTCCAGAAGAAATGCCATCGCTGGATTTTTTGACATTTATAAAACCAGAGAGCAGCTTTTAATGACTGATTTCGATTCTTCAAGCAGGATCTCAGATGAAAAGCTTCTCAGAGTAAAAGATGTATATCCTAAAATAGATAATAAACCGGTCTTTGCTATTATTGAGGATGCGGAAAAGAAATTCGACTTCTTTCTTACCAATGAGTTTTTTGTTGCATTGGTTACCCATCTGATCATCTGCATTGCAAGATTAAGCTCCGGCAAGAATGTGGATGAGTGTTTTCTGCCGCCTGAAGCAGAATACGGCAGACTGGAGCGAAGAACGGCGGATTATATCGCCTCCCGGATCGAGGAGGAATTCAGCCTGTCGTTTCCTGAGTCAGAGCGCATCTACATCTGTATGCACCTCATGAGCTATAACACCTTCAACCATCATGCTGTAAAAGCAAACCCAGATGAAATGCTGAAGGATATTCCAAAGAAAATAGAGCTGCTTGCCATCTGCCTCATCGATTATGTAGACGCTCAGCTTGGCTCATCTTTTGCCTCAGATAAGCTGCTGTTCTTCGGTATCCTTTTTCACTTAAAGAACTCGCTTGAAAGGCTTGAAGAGAGCATTCCCATTAATACCATACAAAGAAATGAGTTTTCCAGGAAGAACCTTGAAATCTTCAATGCTGTTTCCAAGTCCAGCAATTTATATGAGGGCATTTGCGGCGTGAAGCCCAGTGAAGAGGAATTGATCATTCTGACCATGCACTTTACCCTTTCCCAGATGAGAAACGTCAAGAAGAAAAAAGCGCTGCTGGTTTGCAGCAGCGGAATTTCGGCAGCCATAGCTCTTTGCAAGTACTTATCGGAATTACCACTGGATTTGGAAATCGTAGATGTATGTTCAACCTTCCAATACCCATACAAGGCCGAAAATGAATATGATTTTATCATATCCACCACCCCTTTGAGAGATACGCGAAAACCAACTGCAGATCTTTCTTCCGTTACGAAAACGAATTATGGTAAATTCCTGGAGGATTATCTCTTTTCTCTGGCATAATCAATTCGTTTACATAGTCTTGAAAATATGGTAAATTTAATTATGAGTTGTTAGATTTTTAGGTAAGGAGTCGTACGAATATGGTAAAAGCAGTGCTGTTTGATATGGATGGTGTCATCATTGACAGTGAACCCATTCATTACCGATTGTCAAAGCTGTATTACAGTGAACTGGGTCTGGATATTACCGATGAGGAATATTATACCTTTGTTGGTGTTGGCGATGTTGAAATCTTCACGAGGCTGAAGTCAAAGTACGGATTGGAAGAAGGGCTGGATGATTTGGTAAGCACATACCAGCAAAGATATCTCGACCATTTAAGAAAGCAGAAGGACGCGAAGCCGATCAGCGGGGTAGACCAGCTGATTCATGATCTTTATCAGAAAAAATATCTCCTTGCTGTAGGCTCATCTGCTGTCCGGGAAAATATCGAGGCTGTTCTGGAAGCCTTCAAACTGCGGGAATATTTTAATGCGGTTGCGAGTGCCTGTGAGGTGGAGCAGTCGAAGCCCTTTCCCGACATCTATCTGCTGGCAGCGGAAAAACTGGGAGTTGATCCGTCAGAGTGCGTTGTAATCGAGGATTCCTGCAACGGCATCAAGGCAGCAAAGCTTGCCGGAATGAAGTGCATTGCGTACCACAATCCAAACTCCGGGGATCAGGATCTTTCTCAGGCTGATTCTGTGATAACTACCTTTGAAAATCTGGATTTTGAAGGGCTTGTACGCTCGTTGGGGTAATAAAATAAGAAATTAGATGAGATTCCTAACAGGAGGCAGCCAAATAAGCTGCCTCTTATTTTGATTTACGGAAACAACCTTCCCCGTAGATACACTGTACCTTTTGTGTTTGGCATGATATATTTGTATGATCACGGGGATACGGTAATATATTGGTAAGGGGACATGATTCGCATCTGGGTGCAAGGCAAAAACAGAGAATCAGCACAATTTAAGTGCTGGCTGTTTGCTTCCTTGCTGAGGTTGATTCATTCGCGGTGAAAGCTTGGCGCCGCTTTATCGGGGGAATATTTATGAGAAGATCAAAGCCATCGTCCGTCTTGGGAAAGGTTATTTTATTCGTAATCGTTGCAGCTTTTTCATCAGGAGTCTATCTTTATCAAGTGGAGCCGGATTCTTTGCTGGACCGTTTCTATGGAGTTATTTATTCCGGACGGCTGGAAGCGGAGCCAGAGGTTTTTCTAAATGAAAAGCCCGCCTACTTTGAGGTAACTGGCAAGGAGTGGCAGATTCAGAAAAATAACGGAAAGTGGTACACCCCGCATGATAATGGTGACAATGCTGTTCCAACGGGAAAGCAAAACAAGCCGGCCTCTGTCATATCGTCAATCAACGATAAACTGATTGTGGACGTGGATAAGCAGCCTGATCAGGTAGATTTGAAAATCCTGGAGACCAATTCGGGTCAGGTGGTTTTGGAAGGAAAAGCGGAATTGACAAAACTTCCGCTGCCAAAACAAAACGGAAATTTTACCTATGAACTAACCATGCGTTGGAGTCAGGGGCAGAATCCTTATCAGGGGAAGTATGTACTTGCAATTCCGGTGACGGTGACGTTACCTGCTCAGTTTATCTTTTCCACAGAGCGGCTGGAACAGGGGCAGCTGCTGGAGATTACAGCCTATTATGCAGGAGCACCGGAAGACGTGATCTTTGAACAGTCTATCTACGATAAATTCAGATGGTTTTCGGAAGACGGTTATCTCAGGGGATATCTGCCTACCAACTATAATGTAAAACCGGGGACCTACCCCATCAAATATGGCGTAAAAAGTCAGGGGACAGAGGAGACGCAGCTCGTTGAAATTCTTGAACACAAGTACCACATTCAATACCTCACGGTGAATACGAAAATAGAGGCAGAGACCAGAAATGATGAGGCTTACGCAGAATATAACAAGTATTACATTCCGGTCAGGAATCAGTCGGAGTCATCCCGGTACTATACCGACAGTTTTCTCATTCCCGTCAAGGGCCGCCTGACAACAGAGTTCGGAGAGACACGGTACGTCAACGATCAGCCCACTTCGTACCGTCATTTGGGACTTGATATTGCAGCTCCAGCCGGGACGGAGGTCAAGGCATCCAATCGTGGGAAAGTGGTTCTTGCCAGATCCTTTATTCTCACAGGAAATACGGTTATGATTGATCATGGAGAGGGCCTGTTCAGCGTTTACCATCATCTGCTGAACATTTCGGTGAAAACCGGTGACATTGCAGAGCGGGGGCAGAAAATCGGAGAGGTCGGCTCTACGGGATTTTCCACCGGCGCGCATCTGCACTTCATGATATCGTATTATAACGCAAACCTGGAGCCCGGCTATTTCCTTGTTGGTCAGCCCATTACCTATGAGAATTATAAAGATTTTCTATAGCCCGTTTTAGAAAGCAATGCCGCCCTCGAGGGCGGCATTAATATGTCGTGATTATTTAACGAGTCAGCCAATGCAACCGGCAGCGCTTCCCATTATCTCAGCAGCTTTTGCAGAATCCCCGGCAGCGCTTTCCATTATCTCAGCAGCTTTTGCAGAATTCCGAACTTTCCATCTGTGTAAGGATGGTAACGAACAGGAACATCAATCCATAGGGACTTTTTTACCATGCTTCTGTGATGGCTGAAGGTATCAAAGCTGAGTTTTCCGTGGTAGCTTCCCATTCCGGAGTATCCTACGCCGCCAAAGCCCATGCGGGGATTCGCCATATGAATGATCGTATCGTTGATGCAGCCGCCGCCGAAGGAGCAGGAGCTCAGTATTTTTTTCTCTGATGCCT
Organism: Bacillota bacterium; assembly: GCA_029239605.1. Taxonomy (GTDB): domain Bacteria; phylum Bacillota; class Clostridia; order Peptostreptococcales; family Anaerovoracaceae; genus Anoxybacterium. The sequence continues at coordinate 16,596 of JARBUO010000034.1, forward strand.
TGCTGGATGTGAAAAGATACAGCGCCAGCGGCTTTGGACGGGAGCGGATGAATCGGATACAGTCGTTGAGATCAGTGTAGGTCATCAGCGGAAGGACAGGACCGAAGATCTCTTCCTGCATCACAGGAGAATCCGGGTCGACTTCATCCAGGACGGTTGGTTCAATGAATCTTCTGGAGGAATCCGTACCGCCGCCGATGACCGCCTTTTGGCCCTGAAGCAGCCCGGCCACCCGGGCGAAGTGTTTTTCGCTGATAATGACTGGCATCTCAGAATAATCTCCCCCCGGGAAGAACTCCTCAAGCGCCTGCTTGAATTCTGAAAGAAACCGGCCTTTTACTTTTTTATGAATCAGCAGATAATCTGTTGCTACGCAGGTTTGTCCGGCGTTGAGCACCTTGCCGAAGGCAATTCTTCGCGCGGCAATTTTGATGTTTGCAGTTTCATCTACGATAACCGGGCTCTTGCCGCCAAGCTCCAGCGTTACGGGAGTAAGGTTTTTGGAAGCCGCAGCCATGACGGTCTTGCCCACTTCCACGCTTCCTGTAAAGAAAATATAATCAAAAGCCTCCTGCAGCAGTGCGTTGTTCTGATCCCGTCCTCCTTCTATTACAGCCACATATTCAGGCGGATAAATCCTTTTTATGAGCTCTGCAACGAGACTGCTGGTTGCCGGAGCATAGGCGGAGGGCTTTATGACAATACAGTTTCCTCCTGAGATGGCTCCGATGAGAGGTACAAGGCAAAGCTGCAGCGGATAATTCCAGGGAGACATAATCAGGGTTACCCCGTAAGGCTCCGGCGATGTAAAGCTTTTAGAATGAAAATGAGCAAGAGGCGTTTTGACCTTTCTACCCTTGATCCAGCCGGGCAGGTGCTTCAGATGGTAGCCAATCTCTTCCAGAATAAGCCCGGTTTCCGTCATATACGTTTCAAAGGGAGCCTTGTTCAGATCCGATTTCAAGGCGGATTCGATCCGCTTTTCGTTGTTCTTCAGTGCTGTTTGAAGTTTCCGGAGGGCATCCATCCGGAAGGTAAGGGAACGAGTTGCTCCGCTTTCAAAGTATTCTCGCTGCTGCGCGATGAGCGCTTTTATGTCCATTTGTTCCTCCATTTCAGATGCTCCTCTTATTTCAGGTGTTGCACAATTTAATGTTCCTGGATTACAGACCGCTTAAAGTTACGGTATCCAGATTTCAGATGCTCCTAAATTTAAACGGATTGGCTGCTTTCTGCTGATTTAGAGAGGAAAATGCCTTTTTATTATTCCTATAAAGAGACTGATATACCGGAAAGCCGCGATCATAAGCGGATTTATTTTCGGTGGATGGCTGAAAGGACCTGCTTGCGGGGATTATTTCTTTTGCATCCTTGATATCTCCGATGATTCCCAGACCAACGGCAGTGGCCGTAGCCGCACCGACAGCCCCGATATGCTGCGGGTTCTCAACAGTTTCTAGTTCTCGTCCCAGCATATCGGCCAGGATCTGACAGGTAATCGGGGCAAGGGCACCTCCGCCCACCAGCCTGATACGAGGGTTGGTCCCGAAGTTTTTTTCAATTGCTTCCAGCTGCCAGCGCAGATGATAACATACTCCTTCAATGACGGAATGAATCAGTTCGGTCTTTCCGGTTTCCAGACTGATATTGAAAAACATTCCCCTTGCATTGGGATCTTCAAAGGGGCAGCGGTTTCCGTGGAGCCAGGGTGTGAAGACCACACCGCCGCTTCCGGCGGGAACATCGCTGATGCAGTGCATCATATAATCATAAAGGCTTTCGTGGATGCTTTCCGGGTCGTCCCAAACCCCTTTCTTTTCCAGAAAGAGTCCGATCTCATCCAGGGCCAAATGATCCTTTACCCATTCCAGGCATTTTCCTGCTGTCTCAAGCTCTGCAAAGAAATTATAATGCTCTGGATCAGCGCCCACGATGGCTCCGATCATGTTCCTGATATCCAGCTTCTGTTTTTTTACCACAGTGGAAACCCAGCCAGAGGTTCCCATGTAGATATGGGTGTCTCCCTCCGATACTGCTCCCGCACCTACGCCAATGAGGGATGCGTCACCACCCCCAGAGAACACCGGGGTACCGGCCATCAGGCCCAGCTCACCGGCGGCAGAGGGCAGGATGGTTCCTACCTGATCGGTGCTCTTGCAGATTTCAGGGAGATGTTCCGTTCGCACTCCAAACATTTTGCAAAGCTCAGGGCTAAAGCGAATTTTTCCTCTTCTGGTATCGCAAAGCAGAGTAGCGAAAGCGCTGTCCCGGGACATAACGAAGGTCCCGCTGGCACGGCATACCAGAAAATCCTTCACATCAAGCCATTTGTATACTCTGGAGAAAACTTCGGGTTCATGGCGTTGCACCCATTTGTATTTCCAGACAGGGTCCTTGACGCTGGCAGAGGCGGCGCCGCTGATCCTTGCGGAACGGAGCAGCTTATAGGCGTTTAAACCTGATATGCGCGGGCCTGTCATGATGCCTTTGCGCATTTCTTCTTCTGCCCGGTTGTCCATATAGCTCATGGCTCGCCGTACAGGCATACCTGTTCTGTCTACCAGAACGAGGGCTTGCATCTGCGCGCAAAAGGAGATGCCTGCAATGGCTTCTTTTGGCAGTTTGGTCTTTTCCATTACCTGAGCGGTGGTGCGGCACATGGCGTCCCACCACTGTTCGGGGTCCTGTTCTACACCGCCATGGTCCATGACGAAGAGATCATAGCCGGCCATGGAGCTTCCGATCAGTGTTATTTTGTTCGATATTTCAAAGAGACAGGTTTTGATGCCGGTGGTGCCGACATCGTATGCAATTACATAGGTTGACATCCCTTGCACTCCTTTTCCTCTATTCTGCCAGTTTGGAATATTTTTTGAGATATACCAGTCGCATCAGTGCACTTTCAAAGCCGTTGATTGGTTTGGGTTTGGCAAAAAGGGCGGCGGTAAAATATGCTCTGCAATTTTTACGCAGAATCATACTCACCGCTTCTGCATCCCGCTCATTTTTTCCCCAGCATACAGCACCGCAATTCCTGATAAAGACTGCTGAACCATGCTGAAGGCCGTTCAGGATGGATTTGTTGTCGTTTTCCGCAACTTTTGCCTTCGTTCCTATGATTTGAGCGAAGTCATCCAGAAAGGGATGCAGAGGTCTTGTCAAATGAGAATAGCGCACAACTTCGGGATCATGATTAAACAATACGAAGCCACCTTTCTTTTCCAGCACTGCCTGCTTCAGAGCGTAAGCGAAAGGATTCCCGCGGGATTGATATGTATCCCGCTCGTCGCTGCCCGTCTGATCCTGATGGATATCGTGCTCACTGCCGCCTGGTTGGGGTCGAGCTTTATCTCGCTTCTTGCTGCCAAGCGGTTTGCACTGATTGGCTCTTGCGGGTTTTTCAACAAAATCCCGGCACAGGGTTTCGAGCTCAAAGGCCGTCTTTAATGCGGTATCATAGTCTTTTCCGTAGCATAGTGCGCCATGATGCTTTAAAATTACTGCATTAGAAGTGCTCTTCCTCAATGCCTCCGCAACGTTTCGGCGAAGTGATTTTGTTCCGGGGAGCGCATAACGAGCGCACAGGATTTTTTCGAAAAAGCTTTCGGTTTTGTCTGACAGGGGCATTAAATCAAGTCCTGCGGCAGAAACGGCAGAGGCATATTCCTGATGGGTATGGATTGCAAAGTTGATTTCCGGGAACAGGCGGTATACCTCTGCGTGGATTCCCTTTTCCGAGGACGGTTTCATGGAGCCCTCGTAACCAAGATCAGCAATCCTAACCGGAACAATATCTTCGGGCGTCAACGACAGATAGTTTCTTCCGCTGGGGGTAATCACGAAGATATCACCATCGACCCGACAGCTAACATTACCCCAGGTTCTTGCAATCAGGCCTGACTGTACCAGCGCAATCCCTGCACGAACCACCAGCTCCTTTGCATCTCTTTCTTTCATAACGATCCTCCATCATACTTTTTTCGCGACGTTTTGGAAAACGTGGTCAAAACGATCCAGAATATCAGTGAGCATGTCGTCCTCATAAGCAGCGCTGGTATAGAGCCTGCTGCCTGCAAGAGTAACAATTCCCTCAGCCATATAGGCTGCACCCATGTGTTCCATTTCCTGCTTGCGAAGAGACGTCTGTTCAAGGACCTTGGGAATCTGCCATGGCTTCGACCAGTCGATGGAAAAGTGCATTGCCCCTGCAGTTTCCAAATGACAGATAGAACCTTGATTGAAGGCGACAAAGGGAAGTCCGTGCTTGGAAATCAGCTTCTGAAGGCCCAGAATCAGCTTGTCGGCAAATTCCCCTGACTTTCTCGGTGCATTGCTGCTCTCAATCTCGCAGAGTGTATAATAGCCTGCAACGCAGCTCAATGGGTTGGCTGCCATGGTTCCGCCCACCAGTGCTTTTTTATGTTTTGCTCCGCCGCTGATCCCTGCGGACAGATACTTCATCACGTCTTTTTTTCCGCCAAGGCCTCCGGCACTTGGATATCCTCCCGCAATGACCTTGCCGAAGATCGTAAGATCGGGAGAAACGCCGAAATAACCTTGTGCACCAGACATACCAATCCGAAAGCCAGTAACCACTTCGTCGAAAACCAGGAGCGCGCCGTAATTTCGGCATAGTTTTTCGACACCCTTGTTAAAATCATAATCGAGCGGTCTCGTTCCGCTCTCCGGCCCTACGGGCTCTATGAATACTGCCGCAGTGCCGCCGCGGAGTTCATTGTGTCTCAGGACCCGTTCCAGAGAATCCAGCCTGCCCGGAAAAAATTCCTGGGTATGCTTGAAAAGATATTTGGGAACGCCCTGGGCCTGCGTCCATTTAGAGCCGGGTATTCGTATGCCGTAGGCAAGCTGATCGCTCCAGCCATGATAAGCGCCGCCCATCTTGACGATATTTTTCTTTTTCGTAGCCAGTCTGGCCACCCGGATTGCCCCCATGCACGCTTCTGTGCCGGAACCAAGCATTCGGAACATTTCCACCGCCGGCATGCACTCGGTAATCTTTTTTGCCAGCTTATATTCATATTCATGGAACAAGCCTGTTGATGGACCACATTCGTTTAGAAGCTGGAATACTTTTTGCCGCACGGAAGAAGGATTGCTTCCAAGAACGGTGGGACCGCCTGCCTGTAGAAAATCATAATAGCGGTTACCGTCGATGTCGTAGAGGTAACAGCCTTCGGCTTTTGTAAACACGAGAGGGAAGGGATGGTTGAAGGCAAGATTGTGCTGGACTCCGCCTGGAATGATTTCCTTTGCTTTATCAATCATGGCCTTCGATCCCGTGCACAGTTTTCCAAAGTATTCGTCTTCGTATTTTTTTAGCGCATCTGGACGGATGGAATAAATCGGCTGCCTGATCAATTCGTCAAGCTGAGCTGTTATTTTTTTTGCATCCGGATATGTAGTGATAGAAAAATTCTTTTGCATTTTAATTCCTCCTCAGAGACATGAGTGAGCGCTCGCTCGATTTGCTTTTACTATAACATTTCCGCTAGAAATGTCAATAGTTTTTAAGCTTTGTTTTATTCAGGATGTGTTTTTCAATGACCTTGGGATGTGGTTTCTAATAAACTTGGGATGTGGTTGCAATGACCTTTCAATGTGATTTTCAATAACGTTCGGATGTGATTTTAAACGGACCGATGCGATTGAACCATTAGTTGAGCAGCAATGCACCCTTAATAAATTTCATAAGCTGTGTTGCCACAAGATCGTCGTCGCTGAAAACATCCTCTCCAGCATAAAGCTTGAGCCGCTCCCGGTAATAGGTGCATGCATAGGAAAACTGCAGTGTGATCAGCAGGTTGTCCAAAAAGAAGGCGAATAGTCTTGGATCGATATCGTTCCGGATTATTTTTTCCTTTTGAGCCTGTTCCAAAAGAGCGGTGTAGAGGCCTGTGGTAACGCTTTCAATATCCGCCACGATCTGGGAGGTAAGGTCACTCCTGTTTTCCGCCGTCAGCTGACCGTACAGCTTGGTATAAAGGACGTTGGTGCGGGAATTGACCTGAACTGCTCTGATGATTTTCTCCAGCTTGGACAGCAGCTCATCGTCTCCCTTCATAATGTCATCCATAACTGATTTTAAGGTTTCAACAGCGTAATGAATCACTGTTGAGAATAGCGCCTCTTTGCTGCTGAAATAGGAGTACATTGCGCCAATGCTGATTCCTGCCTTTTTTGCAATCATATTAATATTGGAGCTTTCAAAACCATGTTCTGCAAAATAATCTGTTGCAGTCTGCAGGATTTTATTTCTTTTCTCTTCCGAAATTTTTGTGAAGGATTCGTTAAATAAAGGTAATTTCATGTCTGCGTTTCTCCTTGTTTTATTCAAATATCTATGATACCGTTGCCGTTTCCTGTATGTATATTTCCCATTGACTGTGAAGGTCGAGCGATGACTCATCCTATTGACATAATCAATATAAAACAGGAGAACGGCTTGTGTCAAGGAAATAGGGTATTGACTTCATATTGCTATATGCTATATTAAGAGAAAAAGAGCGAATGCTCACTCACGTAGAAGGCAGAGCCTTAAAAGACTCCGAAAAAAACTGATGATAAATAAGTTGAAATGGAAATAGAAAGGGGACTTTAAGGATGAGCGGTAAACGGGAAATTCTTTTAAAGAATGGCTTTATTGCCGATGGTACCGGAAACAAGGCATGGCGGGGATCGCTGCTGATTTCCGGACATCATATCGAGGAACTGTCAGATCAGGAGATTACCGGAGATTATGAGACAGTTGATTGTTCGGGAAAAGTTATTGCTCCGGGGTTTATCGATGCCCATTCCCATAATGACTGGTATCTTCCGCTGGAAGCGGCTGAACAATTTACAAATCCTTTTGTAAGGCAGGGGATTACCACCTTTATCGGCGGCAACTGCGGGTTCGGAGCATCGGGATTTCAAAAGAAAACAAAGTATCTTCGCGAGATATGCAACAACCCTTTCAAATCTGACCTCAAGATTAGTTGGGCCTCTATGAGCGAATATTTTCGCGTCCTGGAGAAGAATGGACTAACGGCTAATATGGCCTGTCTTGCGGGACACGGTACGGCAAGAACCTCTCTCCGGGGTTATGATCCCTCAGTAATGTCAAAAGAAGAAATGAAGGAGCTGTTAAATTTGCTGGATGAGGCCATGGATGATGGAGCAAAGGGAGTATCAATCGGTCTGCAGTATGAGCCCGGTATCTTTTCCGGAATGGAGGAGCTGAAGGAGGTTGCCCATCTTGTCAAAAAGAGGGATAAAATTATGACCGTCCACGCCCGCGCATCTTCTTATGTTTCTGGGACGTACCCCATAAAGCCTTTTGGAAAGCCTCACAATATTCTGGCACTGAAGGATATGATCCAGCTGGCCCGGGAGACCGGAGTGCGGCTTCAGTATTCCCATTTCATCTTTGTAGGTGAGAGAACCTGGAATACTTTTGAAGAGTCCATGGAGATCGTTGACAAAGCCCTTTCGGAGGGAATCGACTTCAAATTTGACATTTACGCATATCCATGCGGCGGTTCGGTTATCTCTGTCGTCCTTCCGGAATGGTTTATGGCGAAAGCTCCGAAATCCTACCGGAGCAAGGCAGATCTTGCCCGTCTTCGCCTGGAGATGACTGCCATGAAAAAACTGGTTGGCTTTGGTTATGAAGACATTCAGATTACATACATTGATGATCCTGAACTGAAAAAGTACAATGGCAGGTTTATTACGGATATTGCGGGGGAACTGGGACTGTCTCAGTTTGAAACCTTTATGCTGTTTGTTGAACGGAGCGAAGGAAAGGCCAGGGTCATTCAGTATAAATTCTTTCAACAGCATATTTTGGAGACACAAATGAAACATCCCGCTTCCATTTTTATGACAGATGCATGGATCGAGCAGGCGGGTGTTCAGAATCCTGCCAGCTTTGGCTGCTTCCCGAAGTTTTTGCAGCTTTCCAATGAAAACGGGATTCTGACGCTGGAAGAGGCGATCTACAAAATGACGAAAGCCGCTGCAGACCGGTTCGAAATCAAGGATCGGGGCGTTCTGAAAAAAGGAAATGCAGCGGATATAACGGTTTTTGACTGGGATGGAGTGCGGGATAATACGAGCCGAGCCAGAACGGATATGCCGCCTTCCGGCATCGAGCACGTATTAATCAATGGAAGTTGGGCCTTACGGGACGGAGAACTTTGTACAGGAGAGCGGTCCGGTGTCGTCATCCGGTAACATCAACTGTTTGAAAGAAAGCAGCGAATATTTTTCTTTCTGCAGCTCATTTCTTTCTGAAAGGGGACCCGTTACACTTTATGCCGCCGGAAAACTGGCGGCTTTTCTATGACCAAAAATCAGAAAAATTCTCTCTATATAGAAATTAAAATTCGATATTGCAGACGGATCTCATCTATGATAATATTTAAATAAGCAAAAGATTATATTATAAGCATATGTTTAGAGGTGAACAATGACAAATAGGGAAGAAGAACTGCTGGAATTAATCCGCCGCAATCCGGCAATCTCTCAAAATGAACTGGCAGCTGCACTTGGCATTACCCGTTCGTCCGTTGCGGTTCATATCACGAACTTAATCAAAAAAGGATATATTCTCGGGAAAGGATATATTCTGAGACAGGACGATTATATCAGTGTTTTAGGCGGCTGTAATATGGATATTATCGGCTTTCCTGTCCAGAAGCTGGTACTGCAGGACTCCAATCCCGGCAAAGTCAAGATGGCCTTGGGCGGAGTGGGAAGAAATATTGCGGAAAACCTTGTGCATCTGGGAGTCCCCACCAAGCTGATCAGTGCAGTCGGGGAAGACCTTCACGGGAAAAGAATTCTGGAGCATGCCAATAAAATCGGGCTTGATATGAAGCATTCGCTTGTGTTAAATCAAGTGCCCACCTCCACGTATCTGGCGATTCTTGATGAAACCGGAGATATGAAGGCGGGGATTTCCCAGATGGAGATTCTGGAGGAGATCACCATTGATTTCATCCAAAACAAGAGGCAGATCATCGAAGGGTCAAGACTCTGCATCATTGATACCAATATCCCTCTCGACGTAATACATTATGTTTTGGACAACTTTAAGAATACTGAATTTTTTCTGGATACGGTATCCAGCGCAAAGGCTTTAAAGGTGAAAAATAAAATCGGAGCCTTTCATACCATCAAGCCCAATCGGATTGAGGCGGAGCTGCTCTCCGGAATCGAGATTAAAACCCAAAAGGATATGCTGAAGGCAGCAGACTACTTCCTGAATCAGGGGGTCAAACGGGTCTTTCTTTCTCTGGGGTCCGAGGGGGTGTTCTATCACGATGGAAAGGTTCATAAACTCATACCCAATCCCGAGGTAAGTGTGGTGAATGCCACCGGTGCAGGGGATGCTTTTTTAGCAGCCTTGGCCTATGGTAGATTCCATGATTACGATATCGATGAGAGCGCCCGGTTTTCCATGGCCGCCGCCATCATGGCATTGAACTATGAAGAAACAATTAATCCAAATATTTCAGATGAAAATGTTAAGAAAAAAATGAAGGAGACAGGACTATGTTAGAAAAATATCTTGATATCAACCCAGAGGTAAAGGAAGCACTGGAAGCAGGAAAAGCGGTGGTTGCTCTTGAATCAACCATTATCTCTCACGGCATGCCTTACCCGAAAAATGTTGAGACAGCCCTCAATGTCGAGAGAATCATCAGAGAGAACGGTGCGGTTCCGGCAACCATTGC
>JARBUO010000035.1 GCA_029239605.1 Bacillota bacterium
CATCCTCTTCCAGCTGAGCAAGTGCATCTGTGATGTGCTGATACTTTGCAGACATAGTTTTAATCCTCCCTGTTATGATTTGCGTACAACTTGTATATACTAGTTTATATAAGTATATATAAACTTAATTCAACTGTCAATATTAGTTTGAACTTGTATTTAGCATTAATTGACAAGGTGCAACGCGGTTTGCAAAGGCAAATTTGGGCGCTGGCAAGGCAACGGCTTCGCCTCCGACTCGCTTCACTCCCTGCTGTCCGTTTTGCCGGGCCAAGCAAGCTTGGGGCAAAAAGGCCACAGGACGTAGCGCTACTGGATGTATCGCAAGGACGAGAACGCTGCTAGCGTTTAAATTTCACTGCTTCAGGCGTGTTGTACCTTGTCAATCAATGCTAGCGTGTGATAAAATAAATTGATTAATAATTCGCAGATGAGGTTTTCTATGATTGCAATAAAATATATGCAGATACTGGAGGACTTGAAAGAGCAGATTGAGCTTGGAATTTTGGCTCCCGGCGACATGCTTCCTTCCGAAAACAGTCTCTCCGGCAGCTATGGAGTCAGCAGAATGAGCGCCAGAAAAGCTCTTTTGCTGTTGTCGGAAAAAGGTTATATCTACTCTGTTCCGGGTAAGGGCTATTTTGTAAACGAACCGCGATATAATAAACATATCCTCTACTTTGACGAAACGGATTTTATCAAACGATATGTGGAGAATATCAAACTCCATCAGGTCGATATCATATCTGCCCCCGAGCAAGTTGCGGCAGAACTGGGCATAGGACGGAAGAAAAAGGTCATTTTGATAAAAAACATCCTATTCAACGAAGATGAGGTTCCCATTGCCATTGACACCAAATATCTTCCCTATGATAAAGGACAGCCAAATATTGAAGATGAAATCGGCTATGCAACCTTCCCTGAAATCATTACAAACCAGGTTTCGCTTTTCTCCGTTAAAAAGGAGTTGAAAATCTGGCCTGAAATTTCAGATAGAGAGCTTACAGAACTGCTTGGCCTGAAAGAGAGCTGTCCGCTTCTGGTCATTGAACAGAAATGCATCAGCAAGGACGACAAACCCATTGCATGGGGACTGATGCATATTAAAAAGGATTACGGAAGGCTTTTTGCGGTTTCTTCGCTGTAGTTTAAGAGCATGGGGCTGAGACCGCATATGAAACGGTCATCAATCAATATAATGGGAGGAATAGATATGGAAGACCAATTAATTGATGCTGTACTTGAGCTTAACGAGGATTTGGCCATTGATATTGTAAGTCAAAGAATGCGTGAGGGTGTAAACCCGGTTTCTATCATCAGCTTGGTTCAGGAGGGCGTAAATCGTGTTGGAATCTACTACAACCAAGGAAGATACTTTATTGCCGATCTGATCATGTCTGGTCTGATCTTTAAGGAAGTGATCAAGCTAATTCAGTTCCCGCCGGAAGACTCCGCTCTGCCGCAGCCGGTCAAAGCCATATTCGCAACTGTTGAACGAGATATTCATGATATCGGCAAGAATATAGCTGTCACCTATTTTAATTCCAAGGGGATTCATCCTGTCGATCTGGGCGTCAATGTACCTCCGGCAGTTATTCTGGAACATATCACAAAGGACGAACCCGTGGTTCTATTCCTTTCGGGTCTTATTACCTCATCCTATTATTCAATGAAAAAAACCATTCACTTACTAAAGGAAAAAAATCTGCGGGGAAACGTCATCGTTGTGATCTGCGGGCTTGTGGATGAAGAAGTTAAAAATTACGTTGAGGCCGATTATTTTGTTAAGGATATCGTTGAAAGCTATGAACTTTATGTGAAGCTGTCTGCTGACTACAAGAGAATATCTGCCAATCCGGAGCTGCTGTTATCCTCTCAGAAATTACATTCGCGCCCTCAATCATCTATACATCAGGAGGTCAGAGAAGATGCGTAATGTCATTCTAGCTTGTGAAATTCTGGAGGATGAAATAAATAAAGCACGAAAAGAAGCAGGAAATCAGGACCCAATCGTGTGGATCGATTCCTCATTACATATGTTCCCCCAAAAGTTGCACGATAAGCTTCAGGAGGAAATTGACCGCATTGATTCCGAACTGGAAGCGGATAATATCGTTTTGTCATTTGGATACTGCGGAAATGCCATCGTGGGTTTGAAATCTGTAAAGTCAAATCTCATCCTTCCTCAAGCCAATGATTGTATCGACTTATTTTTATATCAAAATGAGGATAAGACTTCCATAAGGAGCAGCGGCTGCTACTTTCTGACACGGGGTTGGCTGAAGAGCAAATACAGTATTGTAAACGAGTACGATCGGTACCTGGAAAAATACGGTCAGAAAAAAACGGAACGCATTATGGATGCGATGCTGGCCCATTATCAATGCTTTACCTTGATCGATACAGGTGCCTACTCCTTAGAAGACTGTGTACCCATTGCTTCCGAAGCCGCAAGAAAATGTAATATGCAGCTGTGTACTAAAAAAGGTAGCATCAGCCTGCTGACGAAGCTTTTTTCCGGAAAATGGGATGCGAATTTCTGCATCGTTCCTCCGGATTCACCCATTACTTTAGATCATTTCAGCGCGCTGAATCTAACACCGTCACAAGGTCAAATCCTATAATTGAGGAGGATGAGCCGTTATATGAATCAGAAAGTATTTTCACCGGAGGAAAGGCTGTATGCTGCCATTTCCCATCAGAAGGCAGACAGAATTTCCTGTGCTCCGCTCATCGAAAGCTATGGAGCACGATTTGCCGGTATTGCAAATCATGACTTTCTTTACGATGAGGAACAGGCCTTTTCAGCCTTGGCTGCGATTCGGAATGAGTTCCCGGTTTGGGATATCAGACGCTCTATATACTTTATCCATCACGGCAGTCTCCAAAATAAAATCGGTCTTCTGAAAAGTAAGATGCCTGGCGTTGATCTTCCTGAGGACTATGAATATCAGGTTGTGGAATATGAGGCAATGTCAAGAGAGGACTATAAAATCATAATCAACAGCGGTTATAAAGCATACATTCAAGCATTCTTTCAGAAAGCTTTCGGCACAACCAAAGAGGAAGCCGCAATGGCAGAAGAAGATCTTTTGAAGCTGCACCATGCAGAAAGAAAAAGTGCCGAAGCGTTGGGACAGGTCTTTCTTTACGGAGCTCATATCAATTTCCCCGCAGCATATTTCACTACCCTCCGCTCCTTTCCCGAATTTATACGGGATACGTTCAAGATTCCCGAATTGCTTTGCGAAGCCATCTCTATCGCTACCGACGACGCCATACAGGAATGCATTGATCTTGTGAGCAAAACAGGAATTCCCCGTGCATTCATCGGGGTCAATCGGATCAGCAGCCAGTTTTTCTCCTACGGCGCCTTTGAGAAATTCGTCTGGCCCTATCTTGAGCGTTTTGCCCACAGACTAATTGACGCCGGAATTACACCCATCTATCACCTGGATAACGACTGGACCAGAAATCTTGAATATTTCCAGGCGCTGCCAAAGCATAAAATTATTCTTGAACTGGATGGAAGCACCGATATTTTTCTTGCACATAAGCTGCTTGGGAACCGTGTCTGTCTGCTGGGAGACGTTTCCGCATCCCGTTTTGTTCTCGGTACACCTGAGGATATGAAAAAATACTGCCGCTCTCTGATGATGGAGCTGGGCCAGGAGAATGGATTTATTCTTGGCAGTGGCTGCACCCTTCCCCACAACGCCCGCCACGAAAACGTCGCTGCATTCTTCGATACTTTTAATTAGCATTATAGAAAGCGTTGCTGCATTTTTTTATATTTAACAATGATTGATATAGAAACCGGCTGTTCATCCTGCAGAGCTTTCTGTTAAATAGTTCGATTAAAAACAATAAGGGTATGTCCAGGATCAGTGGTGCACCCAAGTTCAGATTTTCATCTGACATTTGAACGCCCTTTCCAGGACATACCCTTTTATTCGTTTTTGACCAGTGCCTTGGCAGGTTACTATTTGAGGTTCCAGTCTGTCTAGGTATTAATTTCTCATCTCAAGCAGTTTTTGCTTCAGTTCTGTCTCAATCCGTTTCAATTCGATTTCAGCCTGTGCCCGTTTCTGACGGCCTTCCTCCTGAATCTTTGAAACCTCCTCCAATGTAGAAATCAGGCTTTGATTGGTATTCACAAGGGTTTCAATATCTACGATTCCACGCTCTGATTCCTTGGCAGTATCAATGGTAGCCATCTTCAATGTAGCTGCATTTTTCCGAAGCAGCTCATTGGTCATATCCGTCACCTGACGCTGAGATTCCGCTGCACGCTGGGAGTTGGCAATACCAAGTGCAAGGACCATTTGGCTCTTCCAAAGAGGAATGGTATTGACCAGTGTGGACTGGATCTTGTCTGACATCAGCGTATCATTGTTCTGAACCAGACGAATTTGGGGCGCCATCTGAATGGAAATCATCCTCGTAAGCTCCAGGTCATGGAGTTTCTTTTCAAACCGGCTGCAAAGGGCCGCCAAATCGTTCGCTGCCTGTGCATCTTCCGGAAGTCCACTGGTCAGTGCTTTTTCCTTCAGCTTCGGAAGTTCTGTGTTCAAAACCTCATTCAGCTTCTTTTTCCCCGCATGAATATACATGGACAGCTCTTTGAAATAGACTTTGTTCATATCATACATCTTGTCCAAAAGGGCCACATCCTTTAGCAGCTGAATCTGATGATTTTCCAGTATGGAGCAAATCTTTGTCACATTGACTTCTGCCTTATCGTATTTGGTTTTCAGATTGGAAAGTTTCCTGGAAGTTCTCTTGAAAATTCCGAGGAAGCCCTTTTCATCCTCTTCCCCATCGAAGTTCTTCAGCTCTGTTACCACATCCGTCAGCAATGCGCCCACTTCTCCCAAATCCTTGGTTCTTACATTGTTCAAGGCAGTTTCTGAGAATTCGGCAATTTTCTTCTGTGCCCCGGAACCATACTGTATGATGATGTTAGAATTGGTGAGTTCGATCTTGGAAGCAAAGTCATCTACTATTTTCTGCTCCTCAGGAGTCAGTGCAGGTTCTTCTACGGTCTGAACCCGCTTTTCTTCAAAAGCAGCCGGTACTGCTGATGGCGGCTGAATGCCCTCCTCACCAAAAGGATCCAAAGTCAGAGTCGGTATCGTGTCTTTCATCTCATCGCTCATTGTCTTATATCCTCCTTTATGGAACCACCCTTCTTCTATCCAGAAAACCTCAGGTCAGTCCCAATGTTATCAATATAAATGTGAAATGGCCGCCAATTAAGGTTCATTTCTAAAGTAAAATAGTGTCATGTCAGTTCATCCTGGAAGTGAAATGGTCGCCCGTCAGCCCCTCCTGCGCAAGGATCGTTTCCAATGCGGAGATATCCGAGGTAACGTCGAGAATATCGGCTTTCATCAGTTTGCGCAGCAGATTCTCATATGCTTTGTTGATCGTATCCAGTGTACCCTTAATTTCCAGCTTGGTGGCTTCAACTTCAGTTGCATTTACACCATGGCTGTCAAACTTCTGATAAGCATTGACAAGCTTCAGCGTAATCGGCATGTAATAGCACATAAACTTTCTGATCTCCGGCAGCTTTTCGGGATGCTGTTCCACGTAGTTGAAAATCTTCGTAGTAACCAGCTCCAGCTGATCCAGCTTGTCGGAGATTTCCGCTTCAGGCAAAGCATCGTTGGCAGCTTTAATTGTCCTGATATAGTCTTTCCCCTCTTCGATGGTTTGCCTTAGTTCTTCGCCGCCTTGACGGTTTGCCCACTTCTCGTTTTCCCGCTTTTCTTCTTCTTTCTGTTGTTCCGCGTATTTCATGGTTTGCAGGTATTGATCGTAGGTTTTATAGTCCGTCATGAGACAGGTTTCCTGACGATCCAGGTAGCCCTCAGCAAATATCCCTGCGTGAATCATTTTCCGAAGGTCCTTGACAAGAAACTCCTGTTTCAATCCGCTGGCAGCAGCCAGTTCCCGAATGGTACAGTAGGTACGTCCGTTCAAAACATTCTGGTAAAGGCGAAAACGCTTTAAGCGTTTTTTCTTGCTGATTCCGGCAAAGATTAAGGTAAGGAAGACAATCAATGGCACACTGAGAACAGCACCAATGGCTCCCATTATGGTAACGTTTCCAAGATAGGCTTCAATGGCAGCACCTGCGAGCATCATCAGTCCTGTGAGCCCAGTACCAATCGAACCGAAAACGATCATCAACGTGCTGGGAACAGAGCTTGCTCCCCGATGCCGTTTAGGGGCTCTGAATTGCTGGTGATTCGGTGGATTGGCTGAGGCCCTCCATTCCTGCTTCACATTTTGTCTTTTTTCATATCTCTGGCGGGAATGTCTGCTTTTGGTTCTGTCTGAATAATCCGGTGCTTCATACGTCTCAAATCCGTCAGCTTCCGGTTCATCCTTGGAAAGAGGCGGAAACTCTCCGCCGAGAGGCCCGTTATAGAATGGTCCCCCGCCCATGCCGGGAATGTTCCGCATGGTTTTGTTGATTGTATTTTTCAGATCATAGAAATCCTGAGGGTTCAAAACCTTTTTAACGGTTTTGCTGATTTCCTCTCCTAAATCGATATAGTCATAATTATCATGTTTCATGTTACCCTCCACCCCTGTATTAATCCTAATCTATGCAGCATGCATCCTGCTTGATACGAAGAAAACGGGACATCACTCCCCTGATATACAATGAAGCCGTATTCCTCACAATTGCTGCAGTTATTCTGTAAAGTTCATTATACCATAAAAAGTTATAACTTTTTTATGGTATATTCCCATCTGCGTTTTCGGCACTCCAGTCTCTTAAAGCCGAAATTCACGCAGAGAGTACTTAATCCGTATAATAATCGCTATTTCCGGTTGCGATTATTATACCATAAGTACTGCAGTATTTAACATCAAATTTATTTGCGAACCGCAACTGTCTTTCTGTAATCGTGCTGCACGCATGGCTTTATTCTCAGCCCAATCTCATGGCAAATTCTGCCGGCGTTTTTCCCGTTTCCATTGTGTTATACTGGATTTAGCATCAATCAAACAAAAAACATAAGATTTTGGTAATAGATCTGAGCTTGTATATTGAAGTCGACAAACGGTTATTTTAATAAATTGAAAGATCAAATTATTGATAGGCTCGTATTACCTTAATTAATAATAACGGAGAACAGCAGAATATGAATCCATCGAACGGTTTTAACTTAATTACGCTTTTAATGATGTGTATTTTCTTGATGCCGGTGATCACAGGAATTTTAAATCCGATCTCAAGAAATCGCGTTATGAATTCCACTATGGCTATTTTCAGCGGCTTGCGGTTTGTGCTTGGCACGCTTCTTTCGTTTTACTTCATGAGTGTCCTTTTTTCCAGTACGAAGAATGGCTTTCTAACATTTTTGGACCATTATATCCCTTCGGCTGCTGAATTGGTTGCCCGTTATCAGCATGACATCGTGGCATACGTGATCGTTTTCTTTATCCTGATGTCTGTATTATTTTTTCTATTGGAACTCCTTGCGATACCGCTCACCCGTCATTTGCTGATCCCCTTCGCTGTTAAGATTTCCGCGCTGCTGGAATCAAAAAATCCATTGGTAAGAAGAATTTTCGGAGGTTTATGGCAGCTACCCAGATCGGTATTCATGATCTTTATTTTGGCGGTGCTGCTGAATTTCTACACAAGTTTTATCAATAATCCTGATGCAGGAGAATATATTAATGCCTCTAAGGCTTATCAGACGGTTCAGCAGGGAATGGTTCAGCCGATTCTCAATTCAGAACGGATCAAAAGTGTTCCCACCCTGGTCAGTGATGCTTTTAAAAAAGCTGCTGAGGATTATACACCTGCGAACGCTGGCAGCTCAGGAGATCCTAATTATTGGAAGCTTCCTGCCATTAAGTATTTTAACGGAATGACCATTGATGAAGCAGTACTTTCAAGCGATGACATTGATAAAACTGCAAAGAGAATCGTTGGGTCTGAAAAGGATGACAGAAAAAAAGCAGAACTTCTTTACAACTGGGTCAGAAAAAACATCCAATACGACCAGGCAAAAGCTGAAATTGTACTAAAAACACCTTCCAAAGTGAACTCAGGTTCCATTATTACGTTTGAGGAAAGAACCGGTGTCTGCTTTGATTATTCATGCCTCTATGTCTCCATGTGCAGGGCAGTAGATGTAAAAATCCGTCTTGTTTCAGGGCTTGGCTACAGCGGCACGGAATGGGGCGAGCATGTCTGGAATCAGATTTATGACTCTGCAGCCGGTGAGTGGATCAATGTGGATCCTACCTTTGGAAATTCTGGCTACAATTACTTTGATAATGATGATTTTTCCGATACCCATCGGTATGATGTGGTGCAGGCGGAATGGTAATGAGTGGCTGACATAATGCAGGGCGTCTCAATGAGACGCCCTTATTTTTTTAACGCGGATCTCTCACTTAAGAGATTACATGATATGGTCTCATCATTTCATTGTCCTCGTGGTCAATAATGTGACAATGCCAAACGTATCCGGGCCCCACAGAAGGATTAAATGGATAAAGATTTTCACCTGGGGAAACAGCCCCAACCGGTACATCCTGCGGTGCAAATCGCACAAGGATGCGGGTCACCTGATTTGAATTCATCCGAACGGTATCTTTCCATCCCATTTCATTGGGATCAGGAGGAATGGGCGGTCCCGTCAGATAAGGCTGTACCGGAAGCACTTTTGTGGGATGGTCGAGGGGCGGTATCCCGTTTAATTCTTCCCATCTTAGTTGATATGCCTCCATATTGAAATCCTGCCGGTTCAGAACCTGAAACTGGACCAGGTGTAAATGGATGGGATGGGTATCCATGGTCAGATTTGCAATGACCCATTCCTCTGTGGCACCCACAGCAGACCGCTCCGATAAGGGAGCTGACCATTTTTGCCCGTTCAAAAGAATGATCACTGGTCCGTTGGGGCCCTGTACCTCGTTCAAGGTTAACGTTCTTTGAGGCGAGTCCGGTTTGAGCTGCTGAATATGATTCAGCCTGCATGGCAGCTTCGGCGGCCTAACCGGAGGAGGAGAATCATTGGGCACTGTGAACTGCATGATCTGCCCCACCGTATCAGGATTCGGTTCATCGCCATCTGGGAACGGAGCATTGGCATCATTCGTCAGCAGAATCCGGGTTCCCGGCCGAATGTCTGAAAAGTCGATCAAGAGATCAGCCCGTTCAGCCGGCGCAAGCAACAGTGAGCTTAGTTCTACCGGCTCGTTCAGGTATCCTCCGTCTGTTCCGATCTGAACAAAGTGCATCCCGTTGGACAGTTTCAGGCGATAGAACCGGGCATTGGACCCATTTACCACCCGGAATCGGTACTGCCTTCGCTCAACATTGAGATTAGGCCACACTTTTCCGTTGACCATAATGGCATCTCCGAAAAATTCCGGAACCCAATAAGGATGAATTTCCGGATTGTCTCCCTCTGTCGGGAAGAACAGCGAGCCATCTTCATGGAAGGACCGATCCTGAATAACGATTGGGATTTCATACGGACCCTCTGGCAAGTTGAATTTTTCACGGCAGCACGTATCACCTTCTCGAATCAGATAAAACCCCGCAAGACCGGCATACACATTGAGTCTGGTAATCCCTAGTGCATGATCATGATACCACAGAGTCGTGGGCTCCTGCCGATTGGGATAATAATAGAGAGATGAGACATAGGCAGGTCCCTTCTTTCCTCCGGCAGTAAACCATGCATCAGGATGCCCATCATAAAGAGAGGATACCTCTCCTCCATGAAGATGCGTTACAACAGGAATCGGAACCTGTGCCTCAGCAAATCCCGGAGGGAATGGAGGCCATGGTTTGGGCGGGTCCATCGACATATCATTGGGGTTCGCCCAGTGCAGTGTAGGATCTACTGCGAAGAAATGTGCTCCCGCAAGCTGGCTTTGCCATTTGATCAGTACAGCAATCCCTCTGGTTGTTTCAAAAGTCGGACCGGGTGAGCTTTGTACATAGACCTGCCTTCCGCTTTCCTGATCAGTGACAACGCCCCCATACCCCCAGACCCTTGTCATGGGCATTCCTGCAGGCAGCACTTGTTCATCAAACTCGCAAAGATCTACGAAAAAAAGGTGTTGTTCCTCCAAACAGATTTGACCGTTGGTTTTTACTTTATTATAAACGATAAATGGCTTATATACCGGGGGCTTCACAAGCTGATTGACAAATTTGGGTATCGTAGCCGGGTCAAGAGTTTTATATTTTACGGGATGTTCCCTATGATGATTCATGCCAAGTGCTGAAACCACATTCCGCCTCTCTGAGGATACGGAATCTACAGCCTCCGGTCTACGGCTAAGCATAAACTTCCTGAACCTGAATATCAGCTTCAGTCCATGGAAACGGATCATCCCGAAAAGATAGCTTAACATTTTTAATGCCTCCTTCGAGCAGTTGCATACTATAATATGACAATTAGTGAAGGAGGTTGACTTACATCGCTACTTCCGACGCTTTCGATCTTCGTTACAACAGCAGGTGTACTTTCCTTTTAACTTCTCTTTAAATTCCAAGCAGCTGCCGTTTTTTTGTGTCAAATTCCTGCTGGGAAATGACGCCTTCTTCCATCAGTGCTTTGTATTTTTTAATTTCCCCGATTGCGTCAACAGAAGATGCAGTGGTTGTATGCACCGCCTGAGCTCCCGGTGTGCCAAGACCGTTGGCCTGACCGATGGACTGCGCCGGTACATCTGGAAAAGCCACCGTCTTGAGCCCAGCCACCAGTTTTTCAATTTCCTCCATGCTGCGCTGGTAGGAACGGATATAATCGTTCACATCCGGATGGGTATGATCAAATCGGGGGCCGGCCATGTCGCATTTGATCACTGTCCAGTAGGGATGGTCGAAATGCAGTTCCACGTTAAACGCGAGAAATGGCTCCGGTACATTAAAATACTGCATCGGGGCTGTCTGGTTCACCTTGCCGTCATCCAGCTTGTCAAGGGCACGGGCCATCTGCTTGTTCATCAGAAACTGGGCAATTTGGGGTCCCATAGCCATGGCGCGCTCCGGTACAGCACTGACATAGCGGTGTATGCCATCAGCCGATCCCTCAAACAGGGGCGCGCTGTCCTCTTTAATGGTAAAGGATTTCAGCTGTTTGCCCTCAAATACGGTTTTATCCGGGTTTTTACTCATGCAAAACCAGTTGTTCTGGTAATCAAAGATGATTTTGGTATCCAAAATGCCGAAGTCTATCTTTTCAGAAATCAAAAACTGATCTTTCAGCAGCTGGTTTTGATCGTAAAAAATCAAATATTCCTGAAAGCCCTGCATCGTCAAACAGTTTGCCTTGTCGGGTTCCATATCGATCTTACCATAGCAGGGGCCACAGATGTATTCGCTTTCGATTTTGGGTGGCAGAAGCCACGAAATCTTGCCGCCGCAGATGGGGCAAGGGGGTCTTTTAGGAAATAAGCCCATAATAGTTCCTCCCTTATGTTATTAATCCTTATGTTGTTTAATCTTTATATGACTAATCCTTATCTCGTTCCGCCACCGGAACCGCCGCCGATGGAGCCTCCGCCCCCTCCAAGGGAAGCAAAGCCGCCGCTTCCGCTGCTGCGCTTTTCCTGTTCGCGCTGTTCTTCGGTTTTCCTCATATTGTTGTAGAGCAAGTAGTGGTAGGAGTAGGCTGTCACCATGCTTTGGCTGTAATCGGTCAATTCGGAAGAAATATCCGGATAGAGCTCTTTCATCTGCTCTGCCACCTGGTCGGCTATGCCAAACAGCATGGCATAGGTCAGAAGCTCCCGCCAAATGGGGATTTCCTTGAGGCCACGTTCTGCAATCAGTGAAAAATCTGTCAGATACCGCTTGAGCCCCATCAGTTCTCCCAGCTCCTGTTCACCGGCCGGTGTCAGGTCGGTTAGCTTGGCAGGAAGATTCCACCGTTTCATGCAGTGCTTTTGATTCAACCATGTTCTGCCCGCACTGTCATGCTTCTCGATATAGGCGCGAAGGAGCGTATCTTTTTGGTTTGCGAAGCGTTCCAGCTCCTTTGCCTGCAAGATCCCATCGGAACCGGCAGCTCCCTCTAATACGGTATAAAGGTACTCGTCATACTCGTTCATTTGGTCATGATTGCTGCCCGTGAGCTGCAGGCTGACCATCTCTTTGGTTTTCCCCATAAAGCCAACTTCTTGATTTTCCACCGGGGTCAGGCAGCCCAGCTGAATCAGTCTTAGCATCCCGGTAGCGAGGATAGCACCATCCTCACACAAATCGAAGATTTTTCCCAGTGCATAGGCAGCACTCAGATTGCCGTTGTTGGGAATATCCCTGAAATACCCGAACCGCTTGGAGAACTGCTGCCTTTTTTTCGCTGCCCTTTTCTTTTTGATCCTGACAATCAAGATAATCACCACGATGGGAAGCACAATAGTAAATAATATCGACATGAGCAGCTCAAAGGAAGTTACTTCTTCGGCGGTGTTATCGTAATTGCTGCCTGAAAAAGCGATTTCTTTTATTTCTTCAAAGCTCCCCGATTCCTGCCGTGAGGGGGACAGGATTCCTTTATCCAACGAAAACAGTACCGTCACATGGTTTTCGGGATAGATAGGGCTTTCCGTGTAGGCAAGGATGGCACCATCTAAAAATCCCACCTGTCCGTCATATCCAAAGCCCCATACATCGGCAATCTCATCGGTGATGGGGGTGCCGTCCGCAAGGCGGATCTCAACCTTCACATCGGTAGGTGTGGTATTCATCCCATCATTGACAAAGCGAAAGTTGGCCCCGTCCCTGTCGCTGTAACTGCCCACCGCGTTATCCAGCTTGTATTCAACGGCATAGCGGTTCTGTCCGTACTCGCTGATTCCGAAGCAGATTTCATAACCACTGCCCGTATTGTTGATACCGCATTTCCTTGCCTTTTCTTCAAAGCTCCAGTCAACGTCCCAATTCGGTACGGTCTCATAACTCCCGTTTTGATCGGTGACCATTAGCTTGCTGATGGTCAGGTAGGCGGGAGTATTCATGGGAATGTAGCTTTCGGTTCCCTCATCAAAGCTTCCTTCCCAGCTCTGGGTGATGTACATGGAGCCATCCTCGTAAATCACAGCCTGAATATCCATGGTATGTACCTGATTCGCTGCATAAGCTGGGAGAGGCAGGGATGATAGGAGCACAAAGCATAGAATTAGACTGCTTACTATTTTTCGCATTAGGCACCTCATTTCATGCTTGGCATATCCGCCTTGGCCGCCTGCTCCTCCAGATAGTCTCTTTGATGGAAGCCCAGCATTCCGGAAAACATGGAAACCGGAAACATTCGGATTTCACGGTTCAGTTTTGTAACGCTGTCGTTGTAAATCAGGCGGCTGGTACGCACCATGTTTTCGAAGGTTTGCACCGCATCCATGGTTTTGATATATGTTTGGTTTGCCTTTAACTCAGGGTATTGCTCTGTTACCATGGCAATTCGGCCCAAGGCCTCTGAAATAACTCCTTCCTGGCGAAGCACATCATCCGGTGTGGATTTTGCTGTAATCACACTTCTTCTTGATTTAATTGTTTCAATCAGCGTTTCGCTTTCGTGCCTGGCATAGCCCTTTGTCAAATCTAAAAGAGCAGTCAGCGCATCGAAACGGCTTGACAGCTGCACCCCGATCTGACTCATGGCATTGCTGATATTCTCATCAAGTACAACCAATTTGCGCTGTGTAGATATGATCCATAGAACAATGACCGCAACAATTGCGATGATCACAATAAAAGTAGTTAGCATAATGGAATCCTCCTTGTTTATTTTTTAATGGGCAGGCAGACTACTATTTTGTCCACCTGCCCATTTTGCTTTTTTTCTTCCTGCAGGCAAATAAAATCCATTGCCTGCCCTGGTGCATGGAAATTAATTTAATGTGATACTCTCAATAATCTCTGACAGATTTGCTTCAAGAGAGGTATTAGCGCCTGTGTCATAAGTCAATGCAACATGCTGCTCGCAATTCAGACCTTCTAATGAAAAGAACAATAGAATGTAACAAACGGTTTTGTTTTTGCCGCTTGTAACGCCATCACCCGTGAACTGGATGAGCGCCGCATTCACACCTGCAATCGTAACAGGATTCTCAAAAGCCAGCACCTCAATGTTGGAATACGAATTCCCCATTAGGCCAACCAAATAATCCTTGGTCATATCCTCGATTGTTACATCCGTCTCGTTCGTGTTGGTTACGACAATGTTGGAATTTGGGCCCTCAGCTATAGCCGATCCGTCATCCACAGTTTGAAATTCGGCAAAATCGCTGGGAACAAGCAGAGCGGTGAAATTTGCTTCTTTACTGACAAGTGTGACATCCGAAGTTTGAGGTGCGGATGCATCTTGCGCAGGCTCTTCAGAATCTCCGCTTCCACCGCAGGCTGCAAGGCTCAGTGTAATAACAAGTGTCATTATTAGTACCATTAATTTCTTCATTTTATGTCCTCCATTTTAATGTTGGGTAGTGTAGAGGGCAATTCCCTTGTATTCAATCTACCAAAAAATTAAGTTAAAAATCGTCCAATGCATGAAACATTATTTTTTCGACATGAATCATGGTTTTTTGCATGAATTATATTTTTTTCGAATTTATATTTTACACGAATCATGGCTCCTGCTATTCTGCGGTTTTTACTGTAGAAAGAACCTGCTCGATCATATCATCCAAACTGCTTCCTGCATCGACTGCGTAGAGGTAACTAAGGACATGGTATCCGCGATGGACTCGGGTGAATTCGGAACGCTTGACTGGGGAGCAGCAGCATCCTCACTGCCGCAGGCTGCAAGGCTCAGTGTCATAACAAGTGTCATTAGTGCCATTAATTTCTTCATTTTAAGTCCTCCATTTTCTGCTGGGTAGCTTCCAGGGGAATCACTTGCCCTGTGATGAATTCTCCGTTACAACAATGGTGTATTCTGCGATTTTATCGCCTCCATACCGTATTTCAACCACTTTCGTTCCGGTGGTGGTGAAGGGGCGGCCTAATTTGTTCAAGGACGGTTACGGCTACCTCATATTTTGTTCCCACGTAAGGAGCCCCTGGCTGGATAACTGCCTGCCCCAGCGCGGTATCCCAATAGACATTAAACTGCGATGTCGTACCTGAGAGCTTCTGCGCGAACTCGCGCAGCTGAATGTAGTTGGTGCTTCCGTTTATCAACCGGGCATCTGTAAAGGAAAAGACCTGACCGTTCAGCTTGAACTTTGTATCACTATAGCGAACGTTCCTTGTGTTTTGCATCTTACTACCGGTAACCGTACTGCTGAAGGGCTTGCCGAGCTCAATTACTGCATATTGGCCGTCCCATCCTATGTCAAACTGTGACTTCGTTCTGTTAAACAATGTTGCAATTGCACGGAGCTGGAGGTAGTTGGTTTGATTTATTGTGTAGGCTTGTGTCACCACCTGAGGTGCGTCCATAACGGTATCTCGTCCCTTGCCTTTCACCACAAAATCAGTCTTGCTGGGCGAGGCTGTGACAGGTCCTTCATAGGTCGTTTTTTTTGCCGGTTTGGCACCTCCGAACTGAACCAAGGTTTCCGCGTCTAGAAAGGCATAAGTCTATATGCTTTAGAAGCTTCTGACATTTTAGTGCATTTTATTATTACATCTTAATCTATCAGAAATCTGCCCTCATAACCGCCCACTGCATGAAACATGATTTTTACGACATGAAACATAGTGTCAGATATCCGAGTATTATGGTATAATTATGACAAATACGTCGAAATTGGAAGAGCTGAGGGGTGTTTATGCTACAGTTCGCTGTCTGTGATGATAATATTGACGAACTAGAAAATATGGTACAACTCATAAACCTATACAGAACATCAAAAAATTTTAGCTGTGAATACGCCGTCTTTCCAAACGGATTTGAGCTGGTCTCAGCCTTAGAAAAAGGAAAGCGGTTTGATATATACTGTCTGGATATTGTTATGCCGGGCTTTACCGGCATTGATGTGGCAAAGGCGATTCGCGAGATAGACAAAACCGCACCGATTATATTCTTCACATCATCGCCTGAATTTGCTTTGGAAAGCTATTCGGTGAAGGCTATCAATTATGTATTAAAACCAATATCGAAAGACAAATTGTTCTTTACCCTTGACGAAATGCGAGAGCAGATAAAAGCGGAAGAAAATAGCGATGCGATTATCGTAAAGAGTACGGAAGGAATTCAAAAAATACTGGTTTCCAATTTGGTTTTTGCCGAGGTAATTGGCAGAAATGTGTTGTATCATCTGTTGTCCGGTAAGGTAATTGAGTGCACGGATTCTTTTACCTCAGTCTGTGATAATCTGATAAAATATGGGCATTTTATCAAAACGCACCGTTCCTATATTGTAAATATGCAGTATGTGGATACCATTGAAAACCATAAAGTGACCTTGCAGACACTTGCGTCTGTTCCTATTGCCCAAGGAAAGGCACGGCAAATTAAGCAGCAATATCTGAATTATCAAATGGAAGGGGAATAAACGAATAGTGGATACTGCCATTGCATTCTCTCGTTATTTTGCAGCCTTTCTATTCGGTATGGCGGTTGCGGTCAGCTTTGTTGGAATGCCTTCTACGCGGAAAAACAACCTGGTGCTTGGGTGTTATACCGTTGTTATATTTATGATTCAAGTCATGTGTTTGTTGCGTTGGGGCATGGACACAACATGGAAAATATACCCATTAATTGCTCATTTGCCCATCGCTGCTTTTCTCGCCTTATATTTAAAGTGTTCTTGGCTGATTTCGATAACCGCTGTGGTCACTACTTTCTTGTGCTGCCAGCCTCCCCGTTGGATTGGCAGTATGGCCGGGGAGGTCTTCGGCAGTGCGAAAGGAGAGGTCTTCAATAGTGCAACCGTGAACCATCTGGGTTATATTGTATCGGTATTTTTGATGTACTTTATTCTACGAAAATATGTGGCTAAATCTGTTCAACATTTAATAGAACGCTCGGCTAAATCCTGCCTGGTATTTGGTGCAGTTCCGGCTTTTTACTATTTCCTGGACTATGCCACCACTGTTTATACCGATTTTCTATACAGAGGAACACGGGCGGCTGTGCAATTCATGCCTTTCATTATATCCGCCTTTTATTTTGTATTTGTTCTTTTTTACTACGTCGAAATACAGAAACAGGTGAAAATCGAAAGAGAGCGGGATATGCTGGAGATGCAGTTTCGCCAGGCACAAACAGAATTTGCTTCTATGCGTAAGATGCAACAGAATGCAGCAGCCTATCGGCACGATATGCGGCACCATTTTGCACTTTTACAGGGTCTGGCATCCAAAGGGCGCTTAGGGGAAATCAAAGAGTATCTGCGGATCGCCCAATCCGATATGGATGGCATCACTCCCCTGCGCTTTTGCGAAAACGAGACCGTCAATCTGATATTGTCTGCTTACGCTACCAAAGCAAAACAATTGGGAATCCTATTAACGATAGAAGCCCGACTGCCTGACACATTGACATTTAGCGACACCGAGCTTTGTTCTCTATTGTCAAACGCTTTGGAAAATGCCATACATGCCTGCGAAGGTATAACTGACAGCAATCAACGCTGTATCAAGCTACGTGTGTATTCCAAAAATAACAAACTGTGCATTGACATCCGCAATCGTTATCATGCAGAACCGATCTTTGATCAAGGCCTTCCTGTATCAAAAGAACAGGGGCATGGCTTTGGCACAAAAAGTATGGCTCACATCGTGGAAAAGCATGGCGGTATATATCAGTTTTCGGTCCAGGATGGCTGGTTTATATTTCAGGCCACTGCTTAATTGCAATAAAAAAGTAACTCTCGAAGAGAGTTACTTTTTATTGTGGCACGAAACGAGAGCTTACACTTGCGCCTCCGTGCAATTACCTGCGTCTCCGCGCTATTCGTGCAATTACCTGCGTCTGTCCGCGCTTATCTTCCTCTATCGTTAATTTTTATAGCGGTAAACGCACTTCAAAAATAGTCTTTTCATTCTCTGATTCTGCCTTTACCGTTCCCCGATGCAGTTTCACAATGCTTTTAACAATGGCGAGCCCAATACCCGATCCCCCTGTATATTGAGATCTTGATTTGTCGCATTTGTAAAAACGCTCAAAAACCAACTGCAACTCATCTTCTGAGATTGGGTTTCCCCCATTGATTATCCTTACAACCGCGTGCTTATTTACTTGCTCCAGTTCAACGTCCAAGCGTTTCCCCTCTTTTCCATAATGAACCGCATTGTTAATTAAGTTGTCAAATAAACGCGCTAAAAGCAGCGGATCACCGCTCACACTAATTTTTTCTTTTGGAAAGGAAATCTCGTAGCTCATTTCCGCCTCATCCAGAACAGGAATAAAACCGAGAATAACTTGCTCAAGGAGTTCAGCCAGGTTAATACTAATTCGATTGATTGTTAATCCTACGCTGTTGAGTTTCGAGTACTCAAAAAGGTCATCTACCAGGACTTTAAGGTTTTTACACTTACTGTAAGCTATTTCGGAATAGCGTTTAAGAGTCTCTTCATCTTTATATTTACCCTGGTTGATCAGCTCTATATATCCAAGGGTCGAAGTCAGCGGAGTCCTTAAATCATGGGAAAGACTTGTTACAATATCTTTTTTTGCTTGTTCCCATTTCTTTTCTTCTTCGATGAGCAGCTTTAGCTGAACAGTCATTTCATTGATCGTATCAGCCAGTTGATACAATTCATCAGAACCCTTCACTGGGATGCGCGTGTCCAGATCTCCCTCTGAAATGCTTCGTAATGATTGATGAATCTCTTCAAAGTACCGCATTTTTCTCTTTGTAAGGAATAGAAAGCAGAAAACCGGTATGGATACGGTAACCAGAAATAATACCACTATGAAAAAGATTGCATGGTCCAGAAAGAAAACGGCAAAAGGCTTGTAATAAGAGGCCTTCACAAGAATCCATACGACAATGGTCATAAAGATAACTGTTATCGTGGCACATATGAAAAAAGTAAGGATCAGCTTCGAGCGAATGGAATTCAGTTTAGTCTTCAATTTTATATCCAACTCCCCATACAGTTTCTATGATTTTCGGTTCCTTCGGATTTTTTTCTATCTTTTCCCTAAGCCTCCAGATATGAACCATGACAGTATTATTTGCTTCATAATATTTCTCTTTCCATACTTTTTCAAAGATCTCCTCCGTGCTAAAAACAGTACCCGAATTTTCAGCAAGCAAAAGCAAGATTTCATATTCAGTTGGAGTAAGGTTGACCTCGTTATCGAAGAGGGTAACCCGATGGCTTTTTTTATAGATAACAATGTCTTTTATTTGGATCATCTGGTCATCGTGCTTTGCCCTTTCTTGGCCGTTAAGCTGGAGGTAACGCCGAAGCTGGGATTTGACGCGAGCAATCAATTCCATGGGATTGAAGGGTTTTGTCATATAATCATCTGCTCCAATCCCAAGCCCCAGTATCTTATCCATATCCTGAGATTTTGCACTGAGCATGATGATCGGGACTTGCATTGTCTGTCGAATCATTCGACAGGTCTCCAGGCCGTCGATGCCTGGCATCATGATATCCAGAATCACTAGATGAATCTTATGCATTTTCAGGATATCCAGGCCTTCCTTTCCACTTGCGGCCTTAAAAACTCGGTAATTTTCATTCGTCAGATAGATTTCGATTAATTCGGCGATTTCTTTTTCATCGTCGATTACCAAAATATTATTCTCGTTCATTTTATTTTCCTTCCCAACTATTTTCAGGAAACTTTTTTACTATTCTAGCATAAAATACAAGGCTGCTCCACCTGAATTAGGCAAAGCAGCATGATTGATAAAAAGTTCTTTTATTCTCTGATCATCATCGGCAGTTCTACATAGGACAAAAGATTGCTGTTCCTTTGCACTACAATTGTCGGATCAGATTTTTCAGGAATCCTGGCAAAGGATGCCGCATCGTGGCCTGCAATTGCAATTCTGATCTTATGCCCTTTTTTAATCAGTACAGAAGTGGCGTACATTCCGATTTTAATCTCGGTATTTTGTCCCGGCCTCATAAGTTCGCTGTCTTTTTTAAGGTAGGAATGCTCCATACCAGTAAACGTGTACTCTACATCCTTGAGTTCTGCTATCTTTCTATGAATGGCTCTTAGTTGGCCTTCTGTAATATAGGTTACTGTCCCGTCCGGTGCTACATCTTCCAGATATACGTAGAAAGCTCCATCCTCAGAGGTTGATGATACATTCAGAGTAACAACCGGAGTACCGGTGATTTCAATATCTTGATCCAACACTTCGCTTGTGTAGCACAGCAATTTTTGATCTTCTTCCGCTCTGTTGGAATACACAATCCGACCGCCGCCGATGTTTGTGAACCACCGGTTTGATTCTCCTGTAGATGCGGTAAAGTCGATTTTGTATTTGTCACTACCGGCTAAATCCAACGGTTCTTTCCTTGTTAAGCTTCCGTTTTTCCCAAAATACCACATTTCATCATGAAACCCTTGGACAGGCCAGGTATTTGAGGTTTTCCATTTTCCCTCACCCAGGGTATAATACCGGATCACCTTTCCAGAATTTCCTTTCCCCATACTTTCATCCTGCAGGCAGCTATTATAGAACTTGATTATCTCGTCAGCTTGCATGGAATCCAGTTCTCTTTTTGTCATGTTGTTTTCCAGAAAAGGGTCACAGAAGTTCCAGCCCGCATGGCTCCACGGCCCGATGACCAATGTTTGTGGATTGGAATAGGTAAGAAATCTTGCAATGGCACCATTGACTGTTCCCGCGTCCTGCCAGCCAACTCTCACATAGAAGGGGACTCCCTGTGCCTCGATCGATTCTTTATAATAAAACGGTGATAAGGAATTTGCTTTATATGAACCCGCCACTACATCATCAAGGTAGTTTACTTTTTTAAAGGCCCCATCAATATCAATGGTATGATGCCCTGCCACCGCCTCTTTTAAGAGTTGTTCCCCTGCATCACCATCTACCGGTGCATTCCCCGATAGAAAAAAACTCTTTTTATTAGAATCCATAGCAGCTACTTCCGCGCCCCATTTCTTTATAAGGACTTCGTTTCGTATTCCCCCTGGCATAACGATCTGCCTCATCAGGTCAAAATCCGGATATAACGGTGCTGCTGCAAATAATTCAGGCCGTCCTGACGCTACAGCGATCTCAGCCGCATTGCCGCTATACGATACTCCATAAGTTCCGACTTTTTCGTTGGACCATGGCTGCTCAGCAATCCAGCGAATTATCGTACCCATATCATCGGCTTCCTCTCTGGACCATTCCATTTCTCTTGTTCCAAAAGAAGCGCCGGAACCTCTAGCATCGACTGCTACATAGACATAATCTGCATCAATCAGTTTTTCGACAATTGCAGGTGCGACATCATGTGCAACTCCCAAGTTCAGCAGGGCTTTCAGTACAAAGCTGTAATTACTTTCGGTTCCGTACCTTGTCATTTCCATGATGGCTGGCAGCCTCTCGCCTTCTTTCAAGTCGGACGGAAGGGTATATCTGACTGCCAATCTGGTACCGTCCTCCATAGTTACATAACTAGAATGATGCTCCCCCACATAATTCTTCTCCACCGGAAGGAGTCCGGCGACGACAAATACGAAAGTACCTAGAAGTACAATTAAACCGATTCCTATCAGTATCCTTTTCGTCCAGGATCTAAACCGTTTCATATTAACTGTTCTCACAAAAGTACCTCCCTAATTATTGAATGTTCCATAATAGAAGCATATCAAAATGATTTGGGAGAGTTTTAACTATGTTTTTACATATTTATAACGAAATTCTTAATTTTATAATTCCCGAGGTTCTACCTTGTTTACTTCGCTTGATAATGTTGCACCCTCAGGTAGCATCTGCTCCTCCGACGCATATACCGCTCTTCGCTAAAGTATAGGGTTCGGGACATCTGGCGGAAAATCATCTGCGATGAATTTAACCGCTTGATGCTCTTTCGAGCTCGATTCTCCTTCTTAATGCTACAAAAAAGTAACTCTCCATCCATAGATGGAGAGTTACTTTTTAAGGAGCATCGAACTCCTAACCTACTGACTGCCAGTCAGGCGCGCTGCCACCTGATTACAAGACACAGCCCATAGAGATTTATTATTTTACTGTGCTTTCCGTAAGCCGCTGTAAAATGGCTGCCACTTGACAACGTTCCGCATTCCCACGAGGGTCTAGAAGATTTCTCCCTGTGCCGCTCATTAGCCCTTCGGCGTTTGCCCAGCTCATAGCATCTTTTGACCAGCTATGGATCTTGCCAGCATCACTGAATACAGAAAGTTCTGTGGAAACGCCCGTTTTGTGGCCTTTGCTTGCCGCGTAGTTATGCAGGATTACAGCCAGCTGCTCTCTTGTGATGTTTTCCTCAGGTGCGAAGCGCTCAGCGGAGTATCCTTTAATAATTCCTTTTTCGGAAGCCCAGGCTACTGCATCATGATAATATTTACCGTTTTTTACATCGGTGAAAGCAATATCTTTTTCCGCCTTTGGCTGATTTTCCATTCTCCAAAGTATGGTGACGATCATGCCCCTAGTGGTTGCACCTTTCGGATTAAAGGAGTTTTCACCCGTACCCTGCATCAATCCCTTTTCCGAAACATAGCGGACCGCAGCGTAGAACCAGCTGCTTTCCTTTACATCGCTGAAGGGGTTTGTCCACAAAGTCTTGCCCTCCGTGCCTACGACATAAAGAGAAAAATGATTTGTCTTGAAGGTAGCAAGTTCTGTCACCGGGTTGTATGTGCATGGTATTTCACTCATGGTGCCATCTTCGGCTAGATACCAGACATTAACGTCCTCTGCCTTTTCTCCCTCTTTCAGTTCATATGGAAGAGAGACCGTTACGGTTCCTTTCCCGAAGTTGGTGATGTGCTTGCCTCCTGCGGTGACTGTCAGGGAGACCACCAGCTTTCCGGGATGCTCGCTCTTATGGTTAGCGGAAACATCCTTGATTTCCACTTTTACGCTGTCTTCCGTCTGCTCGTCAATATTTTTAAGTGCTTCTGTGCCAAATACCAGCTTCTCTCCGGCTTTTCCCTTGACCGTCAGGCTTTTGCCTTCCTTCACAAGATTGTCCAAATTGATGCCTGTTACATTTTCTCCGCTTTCAATCTTTGTTACGGGGGCAGGAGTGCTGTCTTTTGAGCTGCCGCCGGAGGAAGTGGACATGGTGCCGACCTGGATGCCATCGATAAACGCTTGGAGTGCATTATTTAGCGCCCTAATAGCATCTAGGACAGGATCTTCTCCAGAAAGCTGTTGCGCATCCGCAATGGCAGTGTTCAGAACAGTCATGAGGGCGGTGGACACAAACTTCTGCCCATTGGGCACTTCACCAGGAGTTTTGTCCGAAGCAATGACGTCGTTTTGGGCGGTCGTTGCAGCGGAGATGGTTTCTGTCAGAACCTCCTGAGCAGGTCTGATGGTCAGTGTCCCTCCTTCATAGGTAATGTTATAATTGTCGTTTCCACCACCGGAAACCGTGCCGCCCTCAGGAGTAATGGTGCTTCCCGTCAAGTGAAAGGTGACGCCGGTAATGCTCTCTCCGTTTACGAAGCCACTGGAAGTAAACGTAAATACAGGATTGAGTTCACCTTCAATCTTTGACTTGTTGTCCGCATTTACTGTCGCAGAGACCTTTTGAATGACAAAATCAATGGCTTCGTGTTCGCCGGCAAACTCCTCATTGGATTCCGCTACGGAAACCACCAATCGATAAGAACCAGCATTTGTTGGGGCGGTGATACTATTATAGGTGCCGCCGTCCGTACTTGTATAGGTGTAGATCAGCTCATCGGTGGAAACCCTGTCGTCGGAAACCGTCACCGTGCCAGTATAGCCAAGGTGGGGCATCCCATTGTAGACAAGATTGGAGTCGGCAGTTAAGCCGGTAATTGTGACAATTTCCTTGTCTTCTGCGGTAATGGTAACCACCACTTCATAATCATTGTAGTTTGCAGCTCCGGTGACAGGAATCGTGATGGTGGCGCTGGCTGCTGCGTGACTGTTGGTGCTGAAAGTCAGCATTGTACCAGTCACGGAGTGGCTGTCAATCAGTGCAGCAGTACCGCCAACGGTGCCGGACGCAGCGTAGCTTGCCCCTTCGGGGAGGTCAGTGGGCAGCGCAACCGTCAGATTGCTTTCTGCTTTGTTTGTCCGAACCGTCTTGTACGCTGTCGCTT
Source organism: Bacillota bacterium (assembly GCA_029239605.1). Classification (GTDB taxonomy): domain Bacteria; phylum Bacillota; class Clostridia; order Peptostreptococcales; family Anaerovoracaceae; genus Anoxybacterium. The sequence continues at coordinate 24,201 of JARBUO010000035.1, forward strand.
CGCCGGTATGGTTTGCTTTTTCAATAATGTAGTCACCCAGCTCCAGTGCAGTAACATCGTTATACTCTTCATTGCCGGCAATGTCTACGGTAATTTCGTACGTGCCTGCATTGATAGGAGCGCTCGTCTCGCCATTATAATAAACAGTAATTGCGCCCAAATTCTTGTCCGGCACAGCCGTCACGGACAGGGGCTTGGCGTTACCGTCATAGACCATTGCAGTCAGGGAATAGGACAAATCCAATTTAGCCGGTGTGCCCTTTACAAACTCTGCGATGGTCAGTACTTGGCTGTCACTGGCAAGTACCGTGCCGGTGGCCTTGACCCTTACCTGATAGGTACCCGGATCCAGGGAAATGAGGTTGCCATCTCCCCTTGTCCAGGTAGATTCGGCGGATAATTTATACTCCATCTTGTCAGTCACTCCAGTAATGGTCCCCTTGCCGGACACCGTCGCGTTGCTTGCGGTGGCGGCAGGCAATTCTGCCTTGCTGATACTGATGGTCTGAATTGCGCCTGCTTTGGTAGTGTCTGTTTCTTTCATGCGTACGTTAATGCCATTTGTGGTAATGGTGACGCTGGTCAGATCCATATCATTCTCAGTGCATTTATACCAATTGCTTTCGCCGTCCAAGCTGTATTCCATAGAAGTGTTTGCACCCATAAGCTTGTTGGCATTTTCACCGTCAAAGGAGAAGGTGACAGTTGGTGCAGGGGGACGATCCAGTTTGCTAACCTCAATTAACTGCTGCGAAAAAATGCTTGTGTTGCTGTTCGCCGTCACAGTAACTGAGGAGTCGCTCGACTTCAGAGAGCCGGTCTTATCTATTGTGTAGTCTGTGAAGTTGCTATCCGTTGTGTCATCGTCATAGGTTGCGGTGATGGCCATGCCCGTTTTGTCAAAGGTTTCTCCAACCGTATAACTCTTCTTTAACGGCTGTGTTGCAATGGTAATGGACACTAATTCACGCGATGCAGTAGCGGGAAACGCAATGCTCACAATCAAATCTCCATTGCTGCCGGCAGAGTGGGTAACGGCAGCATTCGAATAGGTAAATGAATTAGCGGAAACACCTGAAAACGTGTGGCCGTACTTTGGTGTCAGGGTCACGGTGGCGGTGTAGGCTGTGCCGCCGAGGAACTTGCTGCTCACAGCAGCTCCGCTAGTATCTTTCCAACTCACCGTGCCGTTGTACTGATCCGTCTCAATCGCAGTGGTGCTGGGCCTTCCGTTTTAGTGGGTGCCGTCACATGGTCGTCCAGTTCAAGCTTGTCGACCGTTGCAGGATGATAAGCGTTGATGGTGATTTGGGCTACCGCGCCCGAGAGCGTATGCCCAGTGGCCTTGATTCGCACATCATAGGTACCATTATTAAGGCCGGTAATCTCATTGCCACTGACTGCCGTCCAAGAGGAAGCCGTGGATAACTTATACTCCATGGCAGTAGAGACACCGCTTAGCTTTCCGTTGTTATTGGTGATAATGGTGCAATCGGCGGCGGTAATACCGCTCGGTGCAACTGGACTTGGCGATATATCAATGGTTTGAATGCCACCGGCATTGGTAGTCTCTGTTTCTTTAATCCGCACCTTAATATCTTTTTCGGCCGAGATTTTAACGACGTCTAAAGTCATGTTGTTCGTGCAAGCAGACCAATTAAGTCCACCGTCCAGACTGTATTCCATCAAACTGGTTGCGCCTAACAGCTTATTTGCATTTGAGCCGTCGAAGGAAAATGTAAGGCTTGGCGCAGCGGGACCGTCTGCCCTGTTAATGGTAATGTTCAGCGTTGTTTTAATGGCTGTGCCTCCGGCCGTTATGGTAACCGTGGTGTCGCTCGGGGTCAAAGATCCGGTTTTGTCTATGGTGTAGTTTGTGAAATTGTTGTCTGTTGTGCCATCGTCGTAAGTCGCCTTAAGGATCATAC
>JARBUO010000172.1 GCA_029239605.1 Bacillota bacterium
CGGTGCCTGGGTTAACAGCAAAGCGCTGGAGCTTGCGGGAATTACCAAGGATACGCCCGATCCCTTCGGTGGAGAGATTGCAAGAGACAGTTCGGGAGAGCCCACCGGCTTCCTCTATGAGTCCGCCACCGGGCTCGTGGGAAAATATGCCCTCGTCTTTACTCCGGAACAGGAAAAAGCCCTGATCCGAGCTTATCAGAATGGAGCGAAGGAATACGGAATTACCTCAGTGAACGACGTACAGCCTTACTTTCACGGAAACATGGGCAATCTTGCGGTCTACAGCGATATGGACCGAAACGATGAACTCACCGTTCGCATCCACGCTGCTCCGGATCTTTTGGGGGATCTTGACGAGGCCGCATCATGGCGTGAGAACTATCGCTCTGACAAACTTCGGGTGGAAATGCTGAAACAGTTTCTCGACGGTGTCAGCACCACTCACACAGCCCTTGTTCTGGAAGAGTATACGGATGCACCGGGGAATTTCGGAATTTCACTCAATGACACCGAAGCCATTAAAAATGCTGTCCCCGAGGCGCACAAGCGCGGTTTTTCCGTAAAACTTCATTCCTGCGGTGATAAATCTGCAAGAATGGCGCTGGACTATTATGAAAACGCCATAAAGATGTATGGAAAGAATCAATGCCGCCATGCAATCGAGCACGTGGAAATGCTCTCAGAGGAAGACCTGCCCCGGTTTGGCGAACTGGGGATCATCCCTTCCGTTCAGCCGGAGCATATCGCACTGACACAGTGTTTTGACGAGAACCCCTATCCGGTGACGCTGGGCAAGACGCGGGCAGATAAAACCTGGCCGCTCAAGAGTCTTTATGATTCTGCCGGAGTCCTTGCCATCGGAAGCGACTGTCCCGTGGTGGACAATGATCCGTTTTTGGAAATTTACCGTGCAGTGACCCGGCTCCACAATGACGGAAAACCTGAGGGCGGCTGGAACCCCACGCAAAAGCTTTCCATGTATGAAGTGCTGCGAAGCTATACCTACGGCTCCGCTTACGGCGTAAACAGAGAGCAAGAACTCGGCACCCTGGAAGCTGGTAAGTTTGCGGATCTCATTGTCATCAGCAAAAACCTGTTTGCCATTGATCCGTCCGAGATCAGAGACTGCCATGTGGAGATGACGATGATGGACGGCAAGGTCATTTATGAGCGCTAGGGAAAATACATTTGGCGGATGATGTTCACATACTCGGCAAACTTCCCTTACCGTTTGGGGAATTTTCGTGAGAAACCAATTTTTCCAAAACATATTCCAGAGAAAGTAACCTTTTATTCTTTCAATATAAATAGATTTCAGGACCGCTGGGGTTAAATTTTTCTTCCGGCGGTCTTTTTTCTGAAGACTTCTTGCTGATCTGCCGTTTCATTCGGCCAAGATTCTTTTTTAAAGGTTCTTGCAGTTAACATTTTGTTAATAATTAAGTGGTATTATATTCTTTATAAGTCTGACCCGATGGTCATAAAAATGTAATCTGTTTGTAACACAGAAACCCATACAATTCAACATTTCTTGAAGAACTGTGTATTGACGATTCGTTTATATTAGAGTAGAATAAAAATACTGACCGGCGAGTCAGAAGACCTGAAGATCTATTGAAAAGAAGAGAAAGGATTTGAGATTACATGAGAAAACTATTGTGTACAAGCTTGGTTTTATTACTGATACTAAGCGGCGTTACCGCAGCATTTGCAGCAGAAGCGAACAAAGATACAACCGCTGCTGCGAGTACTGAAGCGGCAGCCCCCAAGACGACAGGTGCCGCCGTAACCACCGATTCGGATTCAGAAACCACAGGGGCGGCGGTTACCATTATCCCGGATATGACCTTTACGGGCGATCCTATAAAATTATCTCTGGATGCTGCATATAAAAAGATGGAAGCTGACAGTCCGCAGGCTGAGGTTGCCGATTTGAACAGGCAGATCGATCTGGGCATCTCTAAGGGATACAGTGAAAAAGTAAGTTTAATTAACAAGTCAAAAGAAGCCGGCGGTGACTACAGCACCACCGATAAAAATATTCTGAGCATCCAGAAGGAATATGCTGCTACCCAAGCCGCCAAGAATTTTGAAGCAGAAATGAACCAGCTGAAAAGCGATACTATGAAAAACTATTATACACTGAAAGAGCTTGAAAATCAGGTGCAGATCGCAAAGGACAACCTTGCTTTAAAGGAAAAGCTCCTGAGCAACACCCAGCTGAAGTTCAAGCTTGGCACTGTGGCAAAAAGTGATCTGCTCCAGGCTGAGATTTCTGTAAATGAAGCTAAGGATCAGCTTCTGGCAGCACAGAATGGTCTCAGTACCATGAAGATGGGTTTTAATCAATTCATGGGTTATGGTTTAATGCAGAACGTTACCTTGACTGATGCCATCAAAGAAGTTGCCATGCCAAAGAAATCTCTGTCAGATACCATAAAGGATGCGCTCAAAAGCAGAAATGAAATCCATGAAGCAGAGTATCAGGTCAAAGTGTCAACGCTGAATTTGAATAATTATAACGCTTACCCGAGAAGCTCATCAAAATACATTGATGCAAAGATGTCCTTGCTGTTAGCAGAGACAAACAAGAAAAACGCGCCTCTTACAGTGGAAAGCGATGTCAGAACAAAGTATATGGCAGTGAACGAAAAATACTCCGCAGTTCAAACGGGGAAAAAATCTGTTGAAAACGCCAAAGAAAGCGAAAGACTGGCACAACTTCAGTACGATGCCGGAATGGCTACCCTGTCCGACGTAGAAGGCGCACAGCTTGCCTATTATAATGCGCAGCTCAGTTATTCCAAGACTCTATTGGAATACAATCTTGCAGTCTATGACTATGAGCTTGCCGGAACCGTCGGAACGAAGTCAGCGAAAATTTAAGCCTAATTCCATCGCTGCATGGGCGATAAAGGCCAAATCAAAGAACGATTGTTTCGAAAGACACAAAAGATTATAGTAATATCAGAAAGCTCCAGTGTATGGATGAGATCCATACACTGGAGCTTTTATACTAGTCAGAGTTTTTAATTAACCTGATATTAAAAACTTGTTTGAATTTCTATATGCTGCCTTCTATACTATCGCCTATGGCTGCCCTGTTCTTTCAGTATCGTATCCGCCAGCGGTGCGATCTCTGTCAAAATCAGTTTCTGCCTCGGATGTTTTGTGGACATGATTCTCCGCTTCTGACTGCTTGTTGTATGCAGATAGATTTGGGTTGTGGATATGGAGCTATGTCCGAGAAAGTCCTGTATGTATTTGATATCAACCCCTTCTTCCAAAAGCAGCGACGCAAAGGAATGCCGGAACACATGGGGTGTAATCTTTTTGTCAAGCCCTGCCATCTTTGTATACTTGTCCACCAGATTCCGAACGGATTGCGTAGACAGAGGCTTATGAAATTTTGTGATAAAAACGTACTGATTCTCCACTCCTGTGGCGTCTCGGCAGAGCAAATACCGGTTAAGTGCTTTTACCACCTCAATGTTCTCCAGATAAATGGTTCTTTCTTTATTCCCCTTCCCATTGATTCGGATCGCCAAATGATCGGAACTGATGTCTCCGAATTCCAGTTTGCAGAGTTCACTTACCCTGAGTCCTCCTGCAAACAACAGCTCAAGAATCGCAATATCCCTTACCCAAAGAAATTCTCTGGAATTGGGATTCATAACAATGTTATCATACCTGCCTTTTCTCAATTCCAGCTTAGACAGGACCGGGAACAGGGTAGGAGATTCCCCGTAGGCTGCCTCCAATATTCTGTTGATCTCTTCCAGCGCCATGGTCGTCGGTACGCGAAACGGTTCCTTGATGTTCAGGTGGAATTTATCGAAGGGGTTGACGGAGACAAGTTCTTCTCCCTCCAGATAATTGTAGAAGGATCGGATTGATGCAATCCTACGCCTGACTGTTTTCACCGCGAACGTTTCGTTTAAGTGCATTACGTATTCTTGCAAAAGCTGCTTTGTTACTGATCCGCTTGCCGTAATGGGAGGGTCCAGCGCCGTCATAAAATCCAAAAACCCTTTCAGGTCTAACCCGTAAGCCTTTACCGTATCCGGCGAAAGCCTTCTGTGATTCATGCAGTATTTTAAAAATTTCTGAGAATGCAGTTCCAGTTCAGTCAAATTAATCGCTTCTTTCTTTATGTAATTTAAATTTTACAAACCGTTATTTCATCGTTTCGTTTTGATTTTTTGTAAATTCCCTTTTTCCATTTTAGTTTATTCTGAATTCCTCTTTTCCCTTCCCTATAAATGCATCGATCTATTCCCGAAAAGGAACCGATCGTACGAAGCGGTAACGTCTCATTAGGAATAGATCTCTGCACGTGTGTATCTATCAAAAGTTAGGTATTTGCTTAATGAGGTCTTATCCGATTTCTCTTTTAAGAGCCTTTTTCTCTTTCCCTTTTATTCCCGGTGCTCTTTCTTTCAGACGGGAGGTCACTTTCTTTGCATCATCCAGTAAGGTATATACCACTGGAATGACCAGCAGGGTCAACAGTGTGGAGGAAATCAGTCCGCCGATGATAGCAATTGCCATAGGCTGACGCATTTCCGATCCCATGCCGGCATCCAGAGCCGACGGGAGCATACCGAAAATCATGGCCAGGGTCGTCATCATAATCGGCCGCAGACGTATCATCCCTGCTTCCAGAATAGCTTCTTTTCTTTCTAAGCCATCCTCACGCCTCTTTTTGATAAAGTCTACCAGCAGCACCGCGTTTTTCGTAACGAGCCCCATCAGGAAGATGATTCCGATGAGCCCAACCATACTCAGTCCGGCCCCAGTGACAAACAGGGCAATCATCGCGCCAATGACTGCCAGCGGCAGTGATACCATGATGGCAAGGGGATCGATCCAGCTTTCAAACTGGGCTGCCAGAATCAGGAATACAAACAGGATTCCCAAAATCATTGCCTGTCCCAGATCCCCCATGCTCTCCTGCATCATCTGCTGATCACTTCCGGAGCTGACGGTAATTCCCGCCGGAGGCGGCAGCTCCTCGTACAGTTTATCAAGGAATGCACTGCTGAGCTCGGAGGATGTAATTCCCTCGTAATTGGCCTGGACCTGAATATCACGAACCTTGTCATAACGGTCGATCTGGGAAGATGAGGTTCCGTATTCTTTGGTGACGAGCTGCTCGATGGGTATCATCCCGCCGGTCGTTGAACTTGCCAGATAGATCCCTCCGACATTGTCCAAGCTGGCGCTCTGGGCATTGTCCACGCTGACCGTCACATCGATCCGGTCTCCCCCTTCCTCATATTGCCCCACCGTTACTCCGTTGAAGAGAATGCCCAGGGTACCTGATACACTGGAAGGAGCTACGCCCAGATCCGCGGCAGCGTCACGGTTGACCAGAATTGTGGTTTCGGGTTTTCCCGCTTTATAACTGATTCCTACATCCACCGCACCGGGAATTCCGGCAAGAAGTTGCTTTGCCTTCTGGCTGTATGCCAGAAGCTGATCGAAATCCTCTCCCTGGAAATGAAGAGAAAAGTTTTTGCCGGAGGAGCTCGCCATGCTGGATGTTCCCGTCACGGAAAGATCCAGACCTGAAATCACTTTGATCTCTTTGCGCATTTGTGCGGCGATCTCATCAGAGCTGAGTTTTCGCTCCTCTTTATCCGTCAAATCGAGGTTTAAGCTGATGCGATCTTTTTCTACCGTTGTATATACAGAATTCACGTCAGGGTAGCGGCTGACGATCTCCTCCACCTGCTTTGCCTTTGCCTGCGCTGCAGCAAGGGACAGGCCCGAATCCAGACCAGCGGAAACGGTTATGGTTCCGTTATCCTGAGAAGGAGTAAACTCCATACCCATCATTGGGATCAGCACCAAGCTGAAAACAAACAGCGCAAGGGTAACCAAAATGGTCTTTTTCCGGTGCTCCAAAATCACATCCAGAATCTTTTTATAATAACTGCCCAGACGATCAAATTCATGGTTGAACCAGGCAAGGAATTTTCCAAGAATGCCTCTCGGTTCATGATCTTCCTCTTCTTCTCTGATATATTTGGCAGACATCAGCGGCACAAGGGTAAAGGAAACGAACAGAGAAACGAGTACCGCAACGGCGATGGTCAGACCAAATTCCCGGAAAAAGGACCCCAAAATTCCGGACATGATGGACATGGGCAGGAATACCGCTACAATGGTAAGGGTGATGGCCAGAACCGCCAGACTGATTTCTCCCGTAGCCTCTTTTGCTGCCTGGAGCGGAGTCTTGCCCATACGAAGATGTCTTACAATATTTTCAATGACTACGATGGCATCATCCACCAGCAGTCCCACGGAAAGGGACAGTGCCATCAGGCTCATGGTATTCAGGGTAAATCCCATCATCTTCATGGCCGCGAAGGTTGTGACATCATCTTCATGGCCGCGAAGGTTGTGACGATGGAAGTGGGAAGAGAAATGGCACTGACGACGGTACTGCTCAGCGTTCTGAGGAACAGAAAGATGATTACGACAGCCAGTATACAGCCTTCTACCATCGTACTTTGAACGCTTTCCACAGAAGATCGGATGAACTCCGAATTGTCACTTACCACATTAATGTTAATTCCCTGTGGCAGAGAGGCCTGCATTTGCGAAATCTTCGCCTTGATCTCATCAGTTACTGCAACGGTATTGGTTCCAGACTGCTTGACAATGTCCATTCCGATGCATTCTGCACCATCGTAAAATGAGATGCTCTCTTTTTCCTTATACCCGTCAACGACCTCTGCAATTTCACCCAAGCGAATTTCTGTACCGTTGATGCTGGCAATGATGACATTTTCAAATTCTGCGGCGTTCTTCATGCCACTGTATGTACGGAGTGTAACCTCACGAGAGTCATCAGCAATTTTTCCGCTGGGAATATCAATATTATCACTACTGAGCCCCCCGACGACCTGATTGATGGTTAGGTTCAGTGCTGCCAGCCGCTCTTTGTCCACGTTAATCTCGATTTCCCGTTCCAGCAAACCATAGGTATCGATAGAGCCTACGCCTTCTACTGCATTTAATGCGGGTACAATGGTTTCATCCACCAGTTCCGAAAGTGCAGCCTCATCCAAGTCGCCGCTGACCGCCAGAGAAAGAATCGGCATAGCATTAAAGTCTACTTTTGAGATGACTGGCTCCTGAATATCGTCAGGTAAAGAACCGCGTATGCCGCTCATTTTAGCTCTAACATCCTGCGCAGCGTCGTCTGAATTTCTGGAACTGTCAAATTCAATAGCCGTCATAGAATAGCTTTCCCCAACGCGGCTTGTAATGTGTTTTACCCCTGAAATTTGGCCTACCGCATCCTCTACGACTTTTGTTACTTTGGATTCCATCTGATCCGGGGACGCTCCCGGCAGAACAATGTTAATCATTGCATAGGGAAGATCTGTTTCCGGCATATCGTTCAGGTTCAGCCCCAGAAAACTGACAATTCCCACAGCCAGCAGAGCAATGATGACTACGATTGCGAAAATAGGTCTTTTTAAACTGATATCGGTAAGAAACATATTATTTCCCCTCTCCGATCACAGTGACCTGGTCTCCATCCTGGAGAGAATTTAAATTGGTAACGATGAGCTCGTCACCTTCCTGAAGGCCGGAAGTGATTTCGATCATATCTTCCGAGATCTCCCCAATGGTAACAGAAACACGACGGGCAGTATCATTCTCAATGGTGAACACTGAATAATTCCCCTCTGTTCCGGCAACGGCCTTCATAGGAACGGCCAGAACCTGAGTCTTATCCTGGCTGAGAATTTCAACATAGCCGAAGGTACCGGAATTTAATGCTCCGCTTGCGTTATCAACTCTGACCAGGCAGTCAAAGGCTCTGGTCTGACTGTTTGCAGAAGCAGCGATGGTTTCTACGATCCCCTTATATTCTGTCCCTGCGTTTTTATCCAGTCTTAGAATGACCTCCTGACCTGCAGTAACCTTTCCCAGATCCTCCTGCATCAGCTGGATTTCCGCCTTGATGGTTTTATTGTTGTTAACCGTTGCGATGACCGCTCCCGGATTCAGATACTGGCCGACGCTGATGTTTTTTCCACTGATTTCGCCGGCTATGGGCGCTTTAATCACGCAATCATTCAATGAGTTTGTAATATCCTGAATGCTTACCTGCTTCAACTGCACATTGGCCTGGGCCGTCTTATATGCGCGCATTGCTGTCTCATAGGATGTTTTGGAGCAGGCACCTTCCGCATACAGCTGAGAGGCGATATCATAGTCGCTCTTTGCAGAGTCCAGACTCAATTCCAGCTTGCTCAGATCGATTTGTGCTGTTCTCAGCTGATTCTGCAGGTCCTTGTCATCCAGGTACGCCAGCGGCTGACCCTGGGACACGATGTCGCCATTCTCAAAGCTGACTTGCGTAACCTGTCCAGAGGTCCCACTGCTGACAGCCGCAGCTTCAGCTGGCTGCAGATTTGCTTTATAAATTAATCCCCCTAATGAATTTGTGAGTTTCACCGCTTCTGTTTCCACGGCAACAATATTTGCCGACGCTTCCATCCCCTCAGGCGGCTTTTTCTCTGCGAAAATATTAAATCCTGTAAAGAGTACCGCGATTAATATAACAGCTATGATTAATATCTTTTTCTGACCGAACAATTTCTTTATATTGACCCCACTCATTTTTTTATCTTTTACCATTCATTCCTCCATTTATTGTTTTTCTGGCACACTCTGAGAAATTCGACTAATTCTGCTCATGTAATAATAAATTGAATTTATTAATTCATTGTTAAACAACCATTAAATGACCATTAAGTTTCAATTATTTTCTTAATGTCCAGTTAATATAGAGCGGATACAATTGATCTTACAAGTAAAACTGATACTACTG
>JARBUO010000036.1 GCA_029239605.1 Bacillota bacterium
GCCATAATGATCAGGTCTGCAGGGTTACCTTCTTGCTCCGGGTCAACAACTGCAAAGCGGTGATTGATGCCGTTCACTGTCACGCCCGTTGATTCAAGCCGTTCCCGGCGTGCTCCGCCCGCCAGCACTCTGAAATTTCCTTTTCCCAAATAGGCATGAAGCTTTGGGGCAAAAAATACACCCATAGCACCTACGCCAATCAGAGTTACTGTTTTAATCTGCTCCATTTTCAGCCCTCCACCACGATTCGGCCAATTATTTACAAACTTTCGTCAGGTTTTCCACTTCACTCTTTGCAACTGCGCTGTTAAACATCGCATACCTGAAAAAAGCAAAGCCGTCAACTTTACCCGTTGCGCGGGCTGAAAGCACTTGTCTGGCAATGATGTCATTATAGCGCAGCCACTCCGAAACCTGGTTGTTATCGGAAACATTGCATCCCGCATTGGCCATATTCAGACCGATGAGAAGTTTCACATCTCCTTTTGATGCAAGCTTGATCCATGTATTCAGATTGTTTTCATAGGCGTAAGCCGCGACGTTGCCCGAGGAATCTCTTCTCTCGAAGCCCCAGTATAGCTGCGGCATGATGTAATCGATATATCCAGCCTTTGACATCCATGTATCAATGTCTACGAAGTAGGAATCATTCCTCCTGAGATTATCCACGTTGCCAGCCGGACTGATACCAAACACTACATCGGGATTGATCCTTTTGACTGCGGAATAAATATCCTTTACCAGGAGATTCACATTATTGCGTCGCCAGTCCGCAATGCTCATGCTGCTACCCGACGCATCATATTCCGGCTTATCAAACCAAAGAGAAGAGTCCTTGTCGTTCACAGTTGGATAGAAGTAATCGTCGAAATGGATGCCATCTACATCATAGTTTTCTACGATTTCTTTGATTCCGTTGATCACCAGTGCTCTGGCTTCCGGAACCGACGGATTCAAGTAATATTCCCCTTTATGTAATAGTGCCCATCGATCATTGCTTGGATCGCTGTCGGATTGCCAAACCCTGACAGGATTGTTTGCTGCAGTCTGGTTCCAGTAAGTTCCGTATCCCGTCACCCGGTAAGGATTCAGCCATGCATGGAATTCAAGCCCTCTGCTGTGGGCTGCGGAGACCATATATGCCAGCGGATCATATCCGGGATCTTTCCCCTGGGTGCCGCTTGCGAAGATAGACCATGGATAATAGTCTGAGGGATACATTGCATCACTGTGGGAACGCACATGGACGATAACAGCATTCATCCCAAGCTCAACGCAGCGATCAAACATCTTATCTACAGCCGCTTTAAAACCCGCTTCGTTCTTTGGCATTTCCATGTACTCAAGGTAGGAAATCCACATCGCTCTCATTTCTTCATCATCTGCGCTGCTGCCTCCGCTGCCCGGTACTGCAGGCTGGCTTGTCCCGCTTCCAGAACCACTTCCATCGGAATTCACCACAACAGAGCGGTTGCTGTCATCCCAGGAGACTCCTGCTCCAAAGGCCTCAAACACAGCTCTGATCGGCAAATAGGTCCGCTCATCCTTGATCACTGCAGCCGTATCGTTCATTACCGATACACCATTGACGATGATCGATGCCTTTCCAACGGGTACTTTCACCATAGTACGGTCTTTTTCCACGATAACCATACTGTTTGCCTCATCCCAGGACACCATTGCTCCGAACGCCTCTAGAGCCCCCCGGACAGGAACCAGGGTTCTGTTATTCACATCGATGAAAGGTTCGCCGTATCCGCTCTGAAAGACCACCGTCTCACCGTCTATTTTCACCTTGATATCCGACTCTCCTATTGCAGAAGTCTCCCACCAGGGAAAGAAGCAAAATGCGGAAATCAATAGCAGCAATGCGGCGGCAAGAACGCCTTTAGACCCAAACCCCTGTTTTCTTACTTTGTTCATTATCCCATACCTCACTATAAATTTTGCTGATTTCTTTGCTGTTCCAACCGATGCTACTATCGTACTACATTTTTCCGGTATTGTCATTCCCCATTCTGCAAAGCGGCACTGCTAAAATTTACTTGGAGTACACCCTGCCCCTTATCCTCTGGCTTTCCTGTGCTTTGCTTTGCTTTTCACATAATTTGCATATTCAAACAGGAAAGCGACGCCATTTTCCCGATTTTCCGCCCTGTAAGAGAAGTGATGCAGCTCCAGAACAGAACGGACAATGGAAAGCCCAAGCCCTGTTCCCTTGGTTGCTCCGCGTGACCCGTCACCCTTTACATAGGGTTCCCAGATCGCGTCCAGCCTGGTTTCATCGATGTGGCTGCCGCTGTTAAACAGTTCAAAACTCCGGTCCGTGATGATGATATGGATGTTTCCTTTGTCCGGCGTATGATCCAGGGCATTGATAAAAAAGTTATCGATGACACGCAGCAGCAAAAGCCGATCTCCTGTTACGATTCCATCCCCTGTGACCTCCAGCCCGATGCTTCTCTCTTCGCAGATTGCCCCGTAACGGTTTAGAATTTCAAAGGTCAACAAACGCAAAGAGATTTCTTCCAGATTCAGCTTGGGCTTATCCCCTTCCATTCGGGTCATCTCAAGCATCTCACGCAGAATCTTGTCCATTCTCTCCACATTGGCCTGAATTCCTTCCGCATACCTGACGCGTTTCTCACTGTTGATCTGTTCCATCAGATTCTGTGCATAGCCAGACAGAATGCTAAGCGGTGTTTTCAGGTCATGTGCCATGGCGTTAGCCGTCTCTCTCCTGAGCCTTTGGATGGCTTCCTCCTTTTGATAGGTCTTATAAAGCTGGGATGACAAAATCAACGCTGCTGCAAGAAAAGTGATCAGGCAGCTTCCCCATACAAAGGCCATCGTGACTCCGCAGTATTCCAGAATATCCACTTCCCGTGCAATCACCGTCCATGCAGTACTGTAAAGGCCATCCCCATTTTCAGTATCAGTCACTGAGTTTTCATACGGAATCACACAATAGTAACGATATACCGCACCTTTCACTCGCTCAATAGAAGAGAAGCCGTCGATCCCTGCCGCAGCCTTTTCCAGTCTTGCCGGATCCGATACCATTTCTCTCAGTGCTTTCTGAGTTCCGCTTGCCGCCATATCGAAAGACTCAGGCAGGATACTTCCATGTTTAAAATAAGGAAGCTCTTCGGTGTTGCTATAGCCGGTACTATAGGTCAAATCTTCTCGCTGCGTGCCACTGGCTGAGTTCACATTGCCCTCTTCATCAAAACCGGAGGCGTACATTGGAGTAATCCCGATTTGCTCTGGAATCACCATTTCATTGTCAAGCCAAAATCCGGATAAGTCAATTGAGTATTCTGTAAGATCCCCAACCTTTTGCGCCTTGGGCCTTGCTTTGTAATAATTCTCCAGCTCGGTAACAGCCTTTTCGTCAAACCAATCCTCAAGATTCAGATACGCATACCCGGTATAATGTCTGTTGCCCTCCGTATATTCGGTGTAGCTGCAGATCCAGTAATCATTGGGCACCATGATAGGTTCAAAATCCCCTGAATAAACAGCCACCTCCGTCTCTGCTCCCCCTAAAAAAAAGGACTCATTAATAAAGTCCTTTCTGATGGCAGGGAAATTCACAAGCTTCTCATCACCGTCTATATGTTCCGACAAAATTTCTCCTATCCTGTAGTTCGCCTGGACGCCAAGAGTACCAAGTTCAAGTCCCTTGACTTTTACCTCCTGACGGATCAGAAAAATGCTGAACGCAGTCATCAGCACCAAATAGATTGCCGTCATGGCAGCAAAAGTCCTAAAATAAATCGATCTTCTCCCCTTTTGTTTCATCTCTCATTCCTCCAATCGATACCCTTTTTTGAAAACAGTTTTGATTTGGCCGGATGCAGGACCCAGGGCTTTGCGAAGCTTCTTTACGTGATTGTCCACTACCCTGTCATTTCCGTCAAAATCATACCCCCAAATCCTGATCAGAATGTGCTCCCGACTGATGGTACGCCCTTTGTTTTCCATCAAAATTTTCAAAACCGCGAATTCCATCGGTGCCAGATTTACTTCAGCATCCCCGGCAAAAGCGATGCATCGATATGGATTGAGCCTGATGTTTCCTGCAATGATGGTTTCACTTCGGACTGTCCCCTTCGCACGCTTGATCAAAGCGGAGGATTTGGCATAAAGTTCCGCGAGAGAAAATGGCTTTACAATGTAATCGTCACAGCCCAGGCGGTAACCGTGCAGACGATCCTCCTCACTGTGTCTCGCCGTTAAGAAGACGATGGGAACATCGCTGGTCTTTCTTAATTCTCTGCACAAGGTAAAGCCGTCCAGTTCGGGAAGCATAACATCAAGAATCACCAGATCATATTCCCTGCCGATGCATTTATTCCAGCCCTCTTCACCTGCAGAAGCAGTCTCAATCTGAAATACCCCTTGCTCTTTCTCTGAGAAATAATCTGTTATGATCTCCCGAATCTCCGGGTCGTCTTCAACGAGCAGCATACGAAAAGCCATTGTTTCACCTCCAAAGACAGTTTAACAACCAGATATATCCTTTCTGTGTCCATAGGTAAAATTACTTTCTATTTTTACTATGCTTTCTTTATGAACGGTGGTGCGCAGCGGGATTTCCTTCAAGAAAAAAGTAAGGATGAAAGCAATCCCGAGAACGACTGTGCCTGTCAGAAATACGTTGGAAAGAGAAGCAGACAGTGCATGCTTCAGAGTTTCCAGCAGCTGATCAAAAACCGGCAATGCCTGCCCGGAGAGTCCGTTTCGGATCTCAGCCAGTTTGGGCAGATCCAGCAGAAGCTGTGGGTCCATCAATTTCATAAGACCCCGAAAAGTCTCCGGTTCCAGCTCTGAATTCATCAAACTGCTGGTTTTTGAAACCAGCAGGTTCATCTTGCTTGTAATGCTGGCGGTGAGAACAGTCCCCATAACCGAAATTCCGATGGTACTGCCCAGATTTCGGAACAGCTGAACCGAAGCTGTAGCCACACCCAAATCCTTGGAATCCACGGCATTTTGAACGGCCATCATGAACACAGGCATTCCTAGTCCCAGCCCCAAACCAAAAATAATCATGCTGAGTACCGCAACGGGGATATCATCCATGACAACCATCAGAAACATGCCAAGCACCATGACAACCATGCCGATGAGAGCCAGTTTTTTATATCTGCCGGTATTCGTCATATACCGGCCTGCATAAGCACTTGTGGCTAGCATGCACAGCGAAAGAGGCATAGTAACGTATCCCGCATACGTCGGCGAAATTCCCATGACCCCCTGCACATAGAGCGGCATATACATCAGCGCACCCATCATTCCGGCGTTCATGATAAAACTGATGATATTGGAAATCGTTACAGTACTTTCCCTGAAGATTGATAACGGTAGAACCGGCGTTTTCGCTCTGTTTTCTATAAGCAGAAAACAGACAAGTGCTGCAGCCGCAAAGGAAAAGAGTCCAATGATCACAGGAGAGCTCCATGGGTATTTGCTTCCTGCCCAGGAAAATGCGAGCAGAATGGAAATGATGATCAGCGTCAGGATCAGAGATCCGGCGTAATCAATGGATTGAGCTTCCTGCCGCTCCACTTTTGGAAAGAGAAAAAAGATCATAAAAAAAGCGATGAATCCAAGGGGAAGGAAGATCCAAAAGACCCAGTGCCACTCTAGATGTTCAACAATATATCCCCCCAGCCCAGGCCCAAGAACGCTTGACATTCCAAAGACAGCGCTCATCAGTCCTGACCATCTTCCTCGCTCCCGTGGCGAGAACAGGTCACCGATGGCAGTAAAAGCCGTTGCCATAATGATACCGGCCCCAGTTCCCTGTATGCCTCTGTAAATGATCAGGTGAAAAATATTCGCAGCGGTTCCGGCAAGAAATGCCCCCGTCATAAAAATCACGATTCCGGCCAGAATAAAATTCTTCCGCCCGTAAATATCTGACAGCTTCCCTACCAGAATCGTTGCAATGGTCGTCGTTAGAAAATATATGGTAATAATCCATGAATAATAATCCATTCCGCCAAGCTTAGCAATGATCCGCGGAAGAGCCACACCTACAATGGTTTGATTGATCGATGCAAAGAACATGGCTGCGATGATGGCCGCCATAATCGTAACCTTGCGCTGATATGTTAAATAATCCATCTGTTTTGCCTCCTTAAAAAGCTCCTGTTTTCTCCTCATACTATAGTTTCTAAAGCTCCCATACTTAGGAGCCGTATCATTTAGTTGTTCAGCACTTGCACTGGTCAAGGTTTTCGGATATCTTATTGTAAATTCGGATCAAGTGCTGAATGTCCTCTTCCGGCAGACCCTGAAAAAATTGCATCGTGACTTCATTGAGTGCCTGACTCAGGGAATTTGCAAGTTCTCTTCCGGCATCCGTAATTTCCAGATAAACGACCCTTCGATCACACGCATCTCCTTTGCGCATAGCGTAGCCTTCCGCAACCAATTTATCTGTGGCGCTGGTAATTGCTCCTGGCGTATTTTGTGTCAATTCAGCAAGCTGTGCTGCCTTTTGCGGTCCCGAATGATTCAAACTATTGAGTATCAGGTACTGAGAATGGTTAATCCCACGAATTTGATGATTCCATTCTTTTTTCATCCGCTTCAGGATATGATAAAAAAGCTTTATGAGCTTATCCTGTTCTGTCATGTTGCTCCTCCTCATTTGTAATCTACAAAACATTTATCTTTAAATAGTTTAATATTAAACTATTTACCATTGAACATTTTGCATTCTATCACGGAACAAGGGCTTTGGTCAATAAGGATTGGAAAAAGCAGTGAACGGAAACCATGTACCCAAACACGAAAAAACCTCTATCAATCGGTTTTCCCGTTCGATAGAGGCATGCTTCAAGCCAGTCGCTCATCCGCCAGCTTTTTCAGCTGATCCGCAAGATACATCCCGAGGCCGATGAGACTTTCGATATGCAGCAATTCCGATACCGAAGGCTGGTATAAGATGGTCGCGTTGGCGCTGACTTCCTCATCGCCTTCCCAAAGAACCACGCAGATCGGAACCATTGGCAAAGCCTGAAACACCATAGAAATACTTCCTATGGGTGCCGGTACGCCTCCCATCATAGCCCCGCAGCGCAGCAGAAGATTGGGGGACTTTCCAAAGCTATGAATGAGCGCATCTATGGAATTTTTACGAAAGGCAGGAAAGAACAGCGCTCCCCCATTTGGAATTTCTTTTAGCGAGACCCAGCTGCCGCGAACCTCAGGACATGAATCAGAAAAAGAAAGATAGTTCAGGATAATAATAGCTGATATAATCTCAGCATCCTGACCGTCGGACGTTCTCCGAACGGTTTCCTGCTCCCAGTCCAATACGTATTCCTCGTTAAAGAATTTTACGGCAAATTGCTGCTTTACTTCATCAAAACGAACCCGCCGCCGAATTACAACTTCACTGGGAGTTCTCGCTTTCAACTCCTGCCAGCCTTTATCATAGGCGATTTTATAATTAGTCTCCATGGGATCCCCCCTTCTCATTCCTTATTATACCATTCCCGCCCCAGGATCGCACGTCAAAAACACCATTGATCAACTTGTGAGTGGACGCCCATCAATGATAAATCCCTGTTGACATACTGGAATTGTCAGAGGATAATTACATTGTAAATTAAATTAACACCGTTAATAAACAAAGGGGGCCTACATGGGAATTCGAGACCGGCGCGATATAGAGAAAGTTGAAATGAAAAAGAAAATTAAAGGTGCCGCCATTGGGCTTATAGAGCAAGAGGGCTATGAAAACTTATCAATAAGAAAGATTGCTTCTAAAATTGAGTATTCCCCCACAACCATTTACCTTTATTATAAAGATAAAGCAGCGATTATTACGGATATTTCCGACGATCTTTATCATAAAGTTGAGAGCATGGCGGCCGCAATTATAAACAGCAAGACTGCGCATTCCATCGATCAGCGAATGAGCAACCTTTTAAATTCCTTTATTATGTGTCTCTGCGGTGAACCGGAAATGGCAAAAGCGATTATGTACAGCGGTACAAATGTTATATTTTCCGGTAATACAGGTGATGCGCCTCATAATTCTGGAATCGGTTTGCTTGATCATCTGATTGAAGACGGAATTGCAAAAAAAGAACTGAAGCCCAACATCACACACACATCGTGGATGATAATCAGCGCATTACTGGGATTCGTTATGGGTTCCATCGAGAATCAATTATATAAACGGAATGATTTCGGCAAGCTTGCAGAAGATTTTGTAGAAATCCTGATGGGGGGAATCAGACAGTGAATCGACTTTGGATCGCAATCTTTTTGATGGCGCTGACAAGCATTATCATATATCTGGCCCTGCCCGGCGGCAGACTTTGCGGGCAGCAATCCTATCAAGATTCAATTCATGCAGGTCAATTTTATAAGCAGACCTGACAGGCACGCGTTCTTAACCGGGCGGGTTGCAGGGATACCTTTACAGGCAAAAGATAGTATGCTTAATGGATTCGGCTCTATGACAGGCATGCTTGGCAAGCAGTTTCGACTTTTCCATTCTATTGGGGCAGAAATGAATCAGAGTCAATTGATAACGGTTCTGGCAGATGCAGTCTTCATGCCATCCTTGTTTTTACAGGACTTTGTGTCGTGGGCAGTCATCGATGAACGCACCATTTAAGGCAAAATTGCCTGGCAAGGCCTTGCTGCCAGGGGAAGGTTTACTTTTGATGATCATGGAAACATCATACGTTTTGATACCAACGACCGATATATGGACGAAAATGGTAAAGGAAGCTCATTGGTGCCTTGGTATGTAACCTATTCTGATTACAAGGAGCAAAATGGTTACGTTCAGCCAGGAAGCATTGGTGTTAGTTGGGTGCTCCCAGATGGTGACGACACATATTTCGTAAGTGGCCAAATTGAGATTCAATATGAAACAAATATATGTGCAGCCACTGATAAGAGATCTGTATCAAACAGAAAGGAACTTTATCTATGAACTTAAAAGAAAATGCCCGGGCATTGAAAATTTTGATCCCTACGCTTTTTATAGCTTTAAAAAAGAAGGAAACTCCGACTTCAGCCAAGATTTTAGCAGGATTAACGGTAGGTTATGCCCTGTCCCCAATTGACCTGATTCCTGATTTTGTTCCCATATTGGGTTATTTAGACGATCTTGTCATCCTCCCCATGCTTGCTGCATTAACGATCCGTCTTATTCCAAAAGAAATTATGGATTTATGCAAAGAAGAAGCAGAAGGCTTATGGAGTGATGGAAAGCCAAAGAAATGGTACTATGCGTTTCCGATTGTTTTGATATGGATTGCATTCATCACTTTACTCATCAAAGCATTTGATTAAGACTCATTCACCTGTTATCACCATTGAAAGCCCTACCAAATGCCATTCTCGATAGATTACCGATCAACTGAGCAATCGTTAAAACCGGTACTGCAGTTTCTGCGCCAACACAGGCGATAACCGCAGGAAGCAACAGGATTGAACCGCCAAATCCGACAGCCCCTGAAATTAAAGAAGCTATAAAACTTGATAAAACGAGTATTGAAAGCGACATTGATCTGCCCTCAGCTTTTAATTATATTCTGTGCTAGCCCTGGTTTCTTACCCGCTCCAGCTCAGCCAGATCAAACTTCTTCATCTTTAGAAAAGCTTCTGTCAGGCGCTTTAAATCTTCTTCCGTACCGCCATACAAAAGTTCGCTCATATTAGACGGGGTAATCTGCCACGACAGTCCGAACCGATCCTTTACCCAGCCGCACTGCTCTGCTTCGGGAACGGAAGAGAGTTTGTCCCAGTATTCATTAATTTCCTCTTGGTTCTGGCAGAGAACCATGAGAGAAAATGCTTCATTAAACGTAAATTCAGCACCGTAGCCATGATCCATCACCACCATTTGAATACCGCCGAGACTCACTTCACTGTAGTTTATCTTCGCTCTCCCATCCTGTGCCTCTCCTTCCTGATATCGGTTGACGAAACCTTTTTCCCCATCAGGGAAAACAGACACATACAGATCCAGCGCTTCTTCTGCCTTGCCGCAGGCTTCTCCGCTGAACAAAAGAACCGGTCTGATCTTTGCGCGAGCTTCCCAATTCTCGTCCAGCATCAGCTGCCAATTGAGTCCGTATCTGTCCCGAATCCAAGCATAATGTTTGCTGAAGGGATATTCTCCCAGGGGCATTAATTCATCTGAGCACAATGCACTGTAGAGCCGATCCACCTCTTCGCTGTCCTTACAGGACACCATAAAGGAAATGGACGGATTGAATTTAAAGTCAGGTCCGGCGCTGATAGCCGAACACTTCAGGCCTGCAATCTCGAATTCAACCTGCTCCGCATCACCGGACGGAGTATCCGGCAGGATATTCCTGCTGATCACGCGGGAGTTTTCAAACAGGCCAACATACCGTTCTGCCGCCTCTGCCGCTTCCGTGTCAAACCAAAGATGAGGGATGATCTTTTGCATTTCTGTTTCCTCCTTTGTAAATACGATTTTTTTTATCACCTTTGTCAATAGAATTCTTTTTTATTATTATCCATCTCCGTAAGTGCGCTTAAAGATCGACATGGACCTGATTTCTTCCGTTGGATTTCGCTTGATATAATGACTTATCTGCCCGTTTTAATGCGTCATTGAAATCCGTATCTGTTTCCTGAAAAAAGGCAACGCCAGCGGATAGTGTGGGGCTGAACCGTTCACCTTTCGCTTCAATCTGCAGAGCTGATACAATGGAGAGAATTTTGTTGCCAAAACCGATGGCATTCCTGGGCTGCAGACCATAGAAGATAATAAGAAATTCATCGCCACCCCATCGAATCACCTTATCAGAGCTTCGAATGACGCCGTTGAACACTTCAACAATTTCAATTAGAACCGCATCCCCTACAGCATGCCCATATGTGTCGTTAATATTCTTAAAACAATCAACGTCAAACATCATAATGCCGGGAGACGCACCGCTTTTTTTATAAGTTTTGAATGCCCGGCTCAATTCACTGGTCCCGCTTCTTCTGTTGCCCGCTTTTGTAAGGGGATCCTGATTGACTTCTGATTCCAGTTGACTTTTGGATTGCAGGTGGTGTAACTTTTGAACCACCAGAATCACAAAATAGCTCAAGAACAGAATAATAACGAACATAGAAACCAATACCAAAGTCAGCTTTGAGGCCAGTTTTTTACTTTCAAGATTGGTTTGATCCACATAGGATTGAATATCATCCTGATAGACTCCTATTGCAATCACCCAGTCGAACTCTTTGTACAATTTTGCATATGTCAGTTTTCTTGATACTTTGTCACTGTTCAGTTCCTTGAAGTAATAAGAAAAATACAGTGCTCCGTCTTTTTTAACTCCTTGAAGCTCTGTAAGATAGGGATGATTCCCTTTAATATCCGTCATATCAGTAGAAAGATACATTCCTTCCGTATTAGGCAGATTGGGATGGACTTTTCTTATTGCATAGTTCTCCCCTCCTTCATAGTTCAGTATCTCATTGATCCAAATATAAGATCCATCGTTGAATTTTAAGTTTCTTACCGCGTTTGCGATGTCGTCTTTTACCAGTTCATCCAGATAACTTTTCTTAGCACCGAACAGCACTGTCTTATCGTCGCGGTCCAAAACCCTGTAAACAGACAGCTCACGTTCCATGTTTTGAAGGGTTGACCCCCATGTATCCCCCGCCATATTGTGATTGTCGTAAACTGCCCTGTTTTCTTTCCAGTCCCAATAGACAACAGTCCAATGCTCATATTCTGAAGTCTCGTCGAAAAACTTCTCGATGAAATTAAGGAAGGTACTGCTCTTCAACCCCATTGCACCCTCAATATCCTCAGCGGCGCTTACGGCTGAATTCTCCATGAGATGCACTTTTATATTTCGTTGGTTATCAATCTCTGCAATCAAATTGTTGACGGTATCCCTGATAAAATCCTTTTTTAATTCCAAAATCGTCTCTTCTGTCTTCCCAATATAGATATTTCCAACTTCAGCAAGAGAAAATAGAAAGAAAATAATTGTGGCGGAGCAAATAATCCCCATGATAATGATAGTGATTGCCGTATATTTCAGTTTTATCTCAGGCACCTCCCGAAAGTCATATATTTTTAACCTTTGAATCGGCATCAATCCGAAACAAAATTGATATCAAGATTCATTTTATCGAATTTTATGGTAAATTACTATCGCTATTGAGTAAGATACGATAAAATAGATGACAACAATATAAAATCAGCCCGGAAAAAAATCATAAGACAGGAGAAAAATAATGCTGTATTACATCAGATACCCATGTTAATATTCCATAAACATCCGAGGCCCTCCATGGAATTCCTGATTCAACTCGAAAAAGAACATCTTTTATTTTTAGAAGCGTTGATTCAATCCGTGCACACATCTGCTTATTCAATCAACGCATCCTTAGGAGGAAATCGTATGGAACAATTAAGATTAAGAAGATTTACAGATGAGGATATTCCGTTATTCAGTATCTGGCTCAACAAGGAATACATCTTAAAATGGTATGAAGACCCTGACGCATGGCTTGCGGAAATCAAAGGACGCACAAAGGAATTCAGTTTCATCACACATTTCATCGTACTCTACGAAGGGAAGCCTATTGGTTTTTGCCAGTATTACCCCTGCGCGAATGCCGGTGAAGTATGGTATGGTGAAATTCCCGCCGAAGGAAGCTACAGTCTTGATTATCTCATCGGTGAGGAAGAGTACCTCGGAAAAGGCCTGGGAAAGGGCATCATTCAATTGCTTACAGACAAAGTGTTTCAGCAAGTGGATGCGGAAAGAATCATCGTCCAGCCGGAATCAGAAAATGGAGCATCCTGCAGAGCGCTTCTGGCAAGCGGATTTTGCTTTGACGAACGGAATCAGCTTTATTGCAGAAACAAGGAATAACCACTATAGCAGAATCTATTAACTCTTAATTGCAGCCCGCGTCTTAAGATGTTGGCTGCAATTTTATTCAAGTCACTCTCCTGTCAAAAAGCCAAAGCAATTAGTATCATATGCTCTGATGGGCTTAGGACCAGAGGGGAAATATAGTCCAACCCTGCGGACATCAAAAGAAGATGCAAAAGGCATCTTCTCTGTATCATACTCACGATTCAATTATCTGTTTCTGTTTTAATGATCTGTATCGCTGTGCAGCCTTCGCAAATCATGGCCGGTAGGATTCTGGAAGATCCGGAGATCAAATTCCGGTACAACTGCCAGAATATGATCGAAGAGATCCGCTTGTATCGCCTCGAAGTCCGCCCATGCTGTCTCATTTAAAAAAGCGTAGATTTCAACCGGAAGCCCTTTTTCTGTCGGATCCAGCTGCCGTACCAGCCTGGTCATCCCTTTATGCACTTTCGGGTGATTGGTCAGATAGCTGTCAACGTATGCCCGAAAGGTTCCGATGTTCGTCAGATGCCTTCCGTTTACAATATCCGTCAGATCCATTTTCATGGATTGATTATATGCTTCGATCTCGTTGATCTTATCATCGATATACCGGTGAATGTAGTGGATTTTTCTGTATCGGTTCAGCATCTCTTCATCGCAGAAGCGGATGCTGGTCATATCGATGTAGACTGCCCGTTTGATTCGTCTGCCGCCGGATTCCTGCATTCCCCGCCAGTTCTTGAAGGATTCCGTTACCAGTGCATTGGTGGGAATCGTCGTGATGGTTTTATCCCAGTTCTGAACCTTTACCGTATGCAGCGAGATCTCCATTACATCTCCGTCTGCGCCATACTTGGGCATCTCGATCCAATCTCCGAGTTTTACCATGTTGTTTGCAGTCAGCTGTATCCCCGCCACAAAACCCA
The DNA here is from genome assembly GCA_029239605.1 of Bacillota bacterium. Classification (GTDB taxonomy): domain Bacteria; phylum Bacillota; class Clostridia; order Peptostreptococcales; family Anaerovoracaceae; genus Anoxybacterium. Next base: position 13,823 of record JARBUO010000036.1, read on the forward strand.
GAATCGAGTTTTGAAAGATCAGCAGCAGCACCGCCGTTGCTGCGCCGATACCGCTGAGCAGCAACAGAGGAGACCGCTCAATGAGGGTGGAAATGATTACGATGACACCGATGACGTAGGAGATAATCTCGATCACCTGCAAATACCCTTTGATAGGCCGTTCCTTTGAGATCTCATAATTCCTGTAGATTTCATCCACCGCATCCAGCAGCTTATCAATGGTCAGAAGGATAATGAGCACAAACGCGCAGAAAGCAAGCCGCTGAATCCAACCCGCGAATGCAGGAAATACAGGAGCAAAAGCATGGATGACAAAAACGGGAACGATTGCCGAAACCCGTTCCAACACCTTGTTTTCGACCAGTATCATCCCCCATTTGGAATGGGTCTTCGCCACAAAGGTTTCCAGAATCCTGACAATAATTTTCCGGGTTATAAGATATGCCAAAGCACTGATCAGCAGAATAATCAGTGCAGATGCTATATTAGAAATGGTATAAGATAGTTCTTCATTCATTTCGTATTTCATCAGATAGTTTGCTACGAAATCCGTCATATGTTCTCCCCTTAAGCTGATCTTGTCTTTCGCATATTCAGGAGCGCTACCGCTCCAAAAACCAGCGTTTGCAATTAGTATATCATATTCCGGATGAAACATCGCAAATTTTCCTGTCATATGCCGGCAACGCCCTTTTTCAGCGCGTTTTCTACCGCTTTCATAATGATCTTGCTGCTGTTTGTCGCACCCGAAACTGCATCCACATCCGGTCTTTGTTGTTTCAGGATCTCATCCACAACCGCCTCACCGGCCTTTCCCTGGTCATTTTTATGTTTCATCAGCTTGATTTCCGTAATTTTGCCTCCTTCTACGGTAACCTTCACCGTTGCTGCAACCAGTCTGGCGTCGCACCTGCCCGTATAGGTTCCGTCTTTCACCCTGCTCAAATCGATAGATTCAATGGTCAGCTCTTCCACAGCCTTTTTATAATACATTACATCAATCCCAGATTTCCCGGCATATCCCAAACCGGTCAGCAGTACCGCTGCCAGCAGAATATAAATCAATTTTCTGTTCTTCCTCATTCCAACCTCCTTTTTGCGACCTTTTACCAAATCTATGCAGACAGTATAACGGTTCATTCTTAATCAAGAAATAAAAGAAGATTAAAATTCCATTAGAAACCCGAAGGCTATAAAAAGAGATGGAGACATGCGATTGATGGGGACAATGCAGGTAAAAAAAGACCGCTCGGGGAGATGTTCTGCATCCCAAAGCGGTTCAATTTTTATTGCTCTTGATCAGGTCAACGTGAATCCCTGATTAACGTATCAAGGTCATTGTTCATTGATCAGACTTAAGATATATTTTCTTTTCTGATGGAAGGCTTCCGTATATCTGGCATCATCGGAGTTTTCTTCAATGAATTCCTTCGTAAAATGTGCAGGAAAATCAGCGATAATTTTCCCCGGCCTTCTGGACATGACCAGAATTCTCGTTCCAAGGAGCAGTGCTTCGTCCACGTCATGGGTGATAAAGAAGATGGTTTTCCCCGTGTTCCACCATATTTTTCGGATGAGAGCCTGCATCTGTTCTCTTGTCAATGCGTCCAACGCGCCAAAGGGTTCATCCATTAGCAGAATGTCCGGATTGTTGATCAATGCGCTTGCGATAGCCGCTCTTTGCTTCATTCCTCCCGACAGTTCATACACCTTTTTCTCAGCAAAATCGGTCAGCCCTACTTTTGCCAGGTAGGTCTCCACATCCTCCGCAGTTTTTTTCTTCGGCACCTTTTGCATCATAGGTCCAAAGGCGATATTTTTCCGTACCGAATACCATTCATAGAGGGGCGGATGCTGGAACACAACACCTCGATGAGCGTCGATGCCCTTGATCTCCTTTTGATTTAGTTTGACCGTTCCTCCCGTGGGAGAAAGGAAACCGGCCAAAATATTCAGCAGAGTACTCTTCCCGCAGCCGCTGGGACCCATCACGCATACGAACTCTCCGCGATAAATATTTAAATTGATCTTATCGATGGCCGGCACTGCGTCTCCCCCTTTGTCATAAGCAAGGGTCAGAGAATCCATGGAAATCAGCTCATTGGCCGTTTCGAAAAAATTTGTCATTGATTTATCTGTCATTGGTCCCCTCTACATTCTCCTTTAAGGCTAGTATCTTAACAAACTTCAACTTCGGTTTTAAGCTTGCCAACGCACTTGCGTCCTCCCCGCGGTAAGGCACACTATTACAGCTGTAAGGCCAACTCCACAAAGCTTGGGTCGATGGCTTCCTCAAAGGTCTTACTTTCTGGTGCCTTGCTGATATTTCCCTGGGACTGATGAAAGTCCGCAATGGTTTTCAACGTGACAGCCAGTTTTCCCTTTTTCTCCGCGGTTCCCAGATAGTCAGCGCTCAGCTGGTCTTCTCCCGATACCCAGATATTGTCGTCAACCTGACCTTTTGCATTTTCTACTGCAATCCCTTCCCAGTCAGCCACAGCCTGTGTTGCCTGCTCAGGATCCCCTTTTACGAGGCCATAAACATCCAGCAGCGCCTTTACGTACTGGCTCACCAAAGTGGGATATCTCTCAGAAAAGGTGGTGCTTGCCACCGCAATTTCCGGAATTAAAACGCCTTGCTTTGCCAGCTCGCCGTCGTTTGTTATGATGCTGCCGCTCTTGCTGCACTCGTCAAGGGCCGGACTCCAGATATAAGCCGCATCAATATCTCCTCTGGTCCATGCTGCAACGATATCCTGACCGCCCATGTCCAGAAGGGTTGCATCATTTGGTCCAAGGCCCGCAAGTTCCAATGCGTTCAGCAAAGCATAATGAGAAGTCGTACCAAAGGGCGCTGCTATGGTCTTACCCTTTAAGTCTGCAACTGTGCTGACCCCCAGATCATTTTTTACCACCAAAGCTTCAATATTTCCTCCCTGAACATAGGGCACAAAGATGACCTTGTAGTCAATCCCGCTGGCGATACCAAGGGCAATGGGAGAAGATCCGAAGGAGGCCACATCCACATCTCCTGATACGACTGCGTTATTGATATCCGTACCCGCGGAATAGGTCACAGCGTTGACTTTCACGCCAATCCCGCTGAAATAATTCTTCTGAATGAGGATGGCAGACTCAGGACCGCCTTCTATGACCCCGATGTTGATCTGATCAGGGTAGATTTCCCCGGTAATGGGGTCCTTTTGGACGTCCGATGAAGCCGCCGGATCGCCCTCTGTGCTTCCCTTAGCAGCCTTGGAACCGCAGCCCGCCAGCTGCACTGCCAAAAGAATAACCAACCCGATGATAAATAATCTCTTTGATAATTTCATTGTAGAATACCTCCCATATGATTAATTTTTACCTTTCCAAAATACAATCTTCGTTTCAAGGCAGAGCAGGATTTTATCGAGAAGAATACCCGTAATTCCCATAATGATGATGCCCACGAAGATCACATCACTCCGAAGGTACTTGCTTGCGTCAAGCACCATCCAGCCGATTCCCGACACAGCCGCAACCATTTCCGCCGCAACGGAAGTTGCATAGGCAACGCTCATGGCATTTCGCAGTCCCACAAAAATATCGGGCAAAGCAGCGGGAAGAATGACATGCAGAAAAATCTGTCCACGATTGGCTCCAAGGGTTCTTGCCCTGTTGATATAGTCCTGTTTCACCCTGGTAACGCCGGCCACACAAGAAACGAAAATCGGTGCGAAGGCTCCCAGAAACAGCAGGAAAATCTTCGAATTATCTCCGATACCCATCCAAAGAATGATGATGGTATAATAGCCCAATGGCGGCAGTGGTCTGATAAATGCGATGATTGGTTCGAAAACCGCTCGGACCCTTTCCGAATATCCGCTGAGAAGACCCAGGGTGATTGCCGTGACTATTGCGAAAAAGTAGGCGATAAAGAGCCTTCTTAAGCTTGCTCCCAAATGCGCCCATAAAGTATGGCCTTTGTAACCATTTTGAGCCAGGTCCAGAAAACTGGTCCAGATCGCTGCCGGTGAGGGAATGATGATGCTTGAAATTCGATTGTCCCAGGTTACCAGCACCCATAAGATTAAGATGACGACGCCGGTTAGTATACTGACGGTATATTTTTTATGAATCGTGTTAATACCAGTTCCCTCCTAATGCATAGTAATCATATATGATTTAATGTAATTACTTTAACTTATAATGAATTGCATTGGAACATCCTTTTCTTCCATATGGGGTATCAAATATTTTCATAGATCAGATCACCGAAGCTTTTATGGTTTCGACCGTTTCCTTGATCCTGTTCAGGACAACTCTGTCAATCTTCTTTGTTTTATATTTCGTACTCTCCACGTAGCCAACCTCAAACCCAAGATCTTTATCGGATATGGGCAGCCGTCTGATCCAGCCGCTTTGTACATAGAAATCATATTCCGACATATATCTGGGAAAAAAAGCAACGTAATGATTATGGGTGATCATGCTCTTTATGGAATCGAGATTGTCGGTGCGAAAGACAATGTTCGGCAGCTGATCTGTCCCAATCATATTGGTCAGACCGCCATTGTATTTTTTGAATTCATCCCGATAAGCGATATATGGCTCCTTCAAAAGTTCGCTGTATGTAATACGCTCCTTCTCCCAGTAAGGAGACTTCTTTCCCACATAAAGCACATATTCGTCCTGAAACAATGGCGTATAGCGCAGATCTGTAATTCGCTCAAGCTCCCCATAATTGATCAGGATGCCAAATTTAGAAATACCTGACGAAACATTTTGGGCCACCTGGCTGCTTTCCCCTGTGGTGACGGAAAGCAGGATCTCCGCAGCGGTTTCACTTAGATTCTTCAGTGTGATGGGGATAATCCAGTCGCAGATGCAAGGAATGCAGCTAATGTTCACCTCTCCTGCATTGCGCTGATCCTTTGACATCTCGTTGATCTCGTCTACCGCCTTCAGAATATCTTCTGTCTTCTGAAGAACCAGTTCGCCGATTTGCGTCGGCGTCACACCTGCGTTGGTCCTCCGCAGCAGCTCAACGCCCAGCTCTTTCTCCAGATTAATGATGGAATAGCTGATGGAGGACTGGGACATAAAGTTTTTTTCAGCTGCTACAGAGATGGAATGGTACTTTGCAGCTTCTTTAAATAGGTGTAATTGCTCTAATTTCAAAAACACTCGCCTCTTTCCTGTGGATTATCAATATTCTTATCTAATTTATTATATTCATATATATTTAGTATGATTAACGTTTACTATAACGATTTTCCTTCCTTTCGTCAAGTGGTTTTTTTCCTGTATATCGCTATTTTCGATACCCGGTATTCTGGTTTTCCCCCTATTCATATATGATAAAAACATTTACTATAGTATCAATTGAACAAGGAGGTAATTATGAATCGCACGGAAAGAACAAAAAAACTGATCGTTCTCGGTATTGACGGCATGGATCCTGTTACTGCAAGAAGAATGGTCGATGAAGGCAAGCTGCCGAATATAAAAAAATACCTTGAACGGGGCTCTGCCAGAGTCGGCCTTGATATGCTCGGCGCGCACCCCACGATCACCCCGCCCTGCTGGACCACGCTGGCCACAGGCGCTTATCCCGGTACCCACGGAATTACATGTTATTGGCGTCAATCACCGGACAGTCTGGATGCCGTCGTCTACAATATGGATTCCCGCAACTGCAAGGCGGAACCAATCTGGAATATCACCACAGAGGCTGATATGAAAACGCTGGTCTGGCACTGGCCGGGATCGTCCTGGCCGCCCACTTCTCAAAGTCCGCTGCTTCATGTCGTTGACGGCACTCAGCCAGGGTCTGTCAATATGGGTGTCGCGCAGATGGACTGGGAGAAAATCATCTATGCCTCCACAGAAACAGATTCATTAAGCTTTATTCCCCATACACAGAAAGCCGCAGGGGTCGGCTGCAATATCACCGATATTCATGAGGTAATGTCACCCAATGAGCGTGATCATCGCAGCAGCAATGAAGAGGATGCCAAATATGGCTTTAGTCATGATGCCGACGACGAAATGATGGAGCTTTGGTGGGGAGATGCCGCAAGAAAAGGCGGCGAGATCAGAACCTATGTAAAGGATCTGAACGATACGGAAATGATGATCGGTGCCAAGGTTGCTTATGACATGGTTTTCTCCCCCATCAAACCGGCATCATCCCATTGGGCAGCAGCTCCGGAAGAGGCATTGGAATTTTCCTTCCTGATTTCTGCGGGAACGGTATCCCGCTACGGTTTGATTACAAAAGACGATTCCGGGAACTATGGAGTGGTTTCCCTTTATCGTTCCAAATCTGACAGTTCTCCCTTTGCCGTGATTCCTGCGGGAGAAATGATCACCGGAGTCATTGATAATGCAACAAAAAAGGAGAGCACCAAGCCGTGCTGCAGATCTTACAAAATACTGGAGCTGAGCCCCGACGGCACAAAGCTCCGCCTCTGGATCAGCAACGCCCTCGATACCACCAATGCCATGCTGTGGCATCCTTCGTCGGTTCATGATAAAATTCTGAAAGAAGTAGGCCATATTCCCCCGGTCAGCCTCATTGGCGGCGAGGATTCCGAACTGGTAGATCAGATATTTGAACCTTCCTGGGACAACTACTGCCAGTGGCAGGCCGACTGCCTGGAACACCTGATTGATATGGAGGGCTACGATGTCGTTCTCAGCCACTTGCATAATATCGACTGCGCCGGTCATCAGATCTGGCATCTTGGAAAGACGCTGGAGCCCTGGAACCATACCGACGAAACGGTTTATCAGGAACTGATGGAGCGCTTTTATCTGCAGACAGACAAATACCTGGGACGCTTCCTGCATTATCTTGACGAAGATTTCACCATCCTCATCGTCTCTGATCACGGGCTGCTGGTAGGAGAAAACGTTCCTCCCATTCTGGGGGAATACGGCGGACTAAATATCGGAGTAATGGAAGACCTGGGCTATACTGTTATGAAAAAAGACAGCAACGAAAACCCCTTAGATGAAGTGGATTGGGAAAAGACCCGTGCCGTTCAGATACGAAGCAACTATATCTATATCAATCTGAAAGGCAGGGATCCCTACGGCATCGTAGATCCGCAGGACAAATACGCTCTGGAAGAACAGATCATATCAGATTTGTATCAATACCGGGATCAGACCACCGGAAAACGGGTTGTGGGAATTGCACTGAGAAATAAAGATGCGGTTCTCCTTGGCGCCAACGGACCGGAATGCGGTGATATCTTCTTCACCATTGAGGAGGGCTTTAACCGACTCCACGGTGACGGGCTAACTACCGCCGAAGGATATTTCAAGACCTCGGCATCGCCAGTGTTCATTGCTGCCGGTCAGGGCATCAAAGCAGATTATGAAACAGAACGAGTGATTCGTCAGGTGGACGTAGCACCCACCATATCGGTTCTCCTTGGAACCCGAATCCCCTCCCAATGCGAAGGAGCACCCATCTATCAGATTTTTTCAGAAGAGCTGTAAAACCGCTTTTACGTCCTTGACCATGGGAAGGGACCATTGTATAATGACCGTGTTTAAATCGGTTTCCGCCGGCCCGGGCTGCGGGATTGACAGGTCTACATTTTAATTTGATCGTTGAACTTATGTTGTTCAAAAATAAAGAGAAAAGAGAAGCAATATGGCAATGGATGAAAAAGAACTGAAAAGCAGAGGATTTTTAAAGCAAATTCAAGACCAACGTTACTCACTGCGAATCAAAATCGTTGGAGGACAGGTCACAGCGAAACAACTGAGCAGTGTTTATAAACTGGCGAAAAAATATGGAAACGGCGCTGTACATTTGACTGCAAGGCAAAGCATAGAAGTCCCTTTCATCAAAGAGGATGAGATCGATGCGGTACTTGCATTTCTTGCTCAGGAAAAGCTGGAGCCTGCCTCAACCGGTCCCAAAGTCCGAACAATCACAGCATGTCAGGGAAATGGAGTCTGTCAAAGCGGACTCGTCGATACCGCGCTGCTTGCCAGAGAATTGGATGAGCGATTTGGAGGGAGGCCGGTTCCCCACAAATTTAAACTGGGTATTACCGGGTGCCGAAACAATTGCCTGAAAGCCGAAGAAAATGATATCGGTATCAAAGGGGCCATGGTCCCTGCATGGACCGGCGAAAACTGCACTTACTGCGGTCTATGCCAGAAGATTTGTCCTGCAGACGCGATTATTGTGGACCGGGCTAATAAACAGCTTTCATTCCGAAAGGAAAACTGCCTGAGTTGCGGAAGATGCATTAAGAAATGTCCTCAGAGTTCCTGGCAGGGAGAAAGTGGATTCGTCATTTATTTCGGCGGATTATACGGCAACCGCATCGTCATCGGCAGGCAGCTTCTCCCGGTGATACACTCGAAAGAGAAACTGTTTCAAATCATTGAGACAACATTACAATTGTTTGATCAATACGGAAATAAAGGCGAACGGTTCAGCACCATGCTGGATCGCATCGGCTGGGATATCCTGAAGGAAAAGGTGCAGGGCATATAACGCTTCTCTCACCTTTTGGAATCATGAACAAAGGGCGGATTTGATTGGTAAATCCGCCCTTTGTTCCATTTTAGTGAATAAAGCAAAACCGCTACACGGTATTCTTATCATTCTTTTTCATATTACAGACTTCCACCATGATCATCATGGCAGCCAGATAAACCAGCATAATCAATGGGTACAGAGAGCTGCTGATGTTGCCGATGAGAAATCCGCATAGAAGCGGTGAAACCGTATTTCCCACATAAGCGCAGGCCATCTGCAGCCCCATCATCGACTGGGACAGTTCTTTGCCAAAGCGGTCCGGCGTTTGGTGAAGCAAACTGGGATAAATGGGTGCACATCCCATCCCGATGAGGATAAAGCCGGCACAAACCGTCAGATAATTGAACGCGAACCATAGCAGGACAATACCGATGAATCCGATGCCTTGACCAAGCCTTATCATAGTCTTGTTGCTGAAGCGCACTGTCAGAAAACCGCTCAGAAACCGTCCTCCGGTTATACCAAGATAAAACAAGGAAATAGTGGATGCTGCAAGTTCCGCGGAAAATCCCTTCTGCATCACCATATAGCTGCTTCCCCACAGCCCAGCCGTCAGTTCCAAAGAGCAGTAACAGAAAAAAGCGACCAGGATATGCTTAACCCGGGGAACGGAAAGCAGCTTTCCAATCCTCATGACGGGAGCGTTTCGCTGCTCTAATTCCTGCACTTCACCCGCCCGTTTCCATAACGGAAGAGAAAATATCAGCGCTGCAGTTAGTACCAGCTGAATGATGGAAACAATACCGTAGCCATAATTCCATCCCAGTTGATTTGTGAGACAGGCTCCCATGATATAGGGGCCCAGGGTTGCACCCACACCCCAAAAGCAGTGCAGCCAGCTCATATGTTTTGCTTGGTAATGGGCTGCAACAAAATGGTTCAAAGCTGCGTCCACAGAACCGGCCCCAAGACCGTAGGGAACAGCCCAAAGGAATATCAACCAGATGTTATGAGACAGCGCAAAGCCCATCAGAGCAATGGCGGTCATTCCAACGCTGATGGCAGTCAGTTTTCCCGTTCCCAGCTTCCGTACCAACCGAGCACAAAGCAAGCTGGACACAATGGTGCCTACGGCAATGATCAGTGAAATAACGCCTGCATAGGAAACAGGTACTGCAAGTTCCTGATGCATACTCGGCCAGGCAGACCCCAGCAGTGCATCGGGCAACCCCAGGCTGATGAAAGATAGATATATAATTACAAGCAGTAATTGAATCACGTAAATACCTCCTGTTATTCCTCCTGGGAAGCGCTGACCTGTGCTTTCCAGGGCGTATCTGAAAACTGCTTGTGCCGGTCTGAGCGCCCACGATTTGCGGTAGACAAGGCGCAAATTTGAGTATGTAGTGGCACTACATGCTTAAATTTGTAACACAGTATACCACAAATCGGAGCGTTCAGAGGGTGCAATGGGTTTTCAGACACGTCTTAATTCAACATTTAAAGATTACCGCCTTTTTTGCCTTGTTACAATATGATTTTAGACTTATAATATAAGAAAACCGACCCAAGGAGAAAAGTCATGTCATTGCAGCAATGCGGATTGAATTTAAACCGCGACCGCCGGGAGCTGAAGCCTCATGGTACGCTGGAGTTTCCGTGTGCTGCTTATTTTCCAGACTGTGCAGATGTTTTATACGACGAATTTCCGTGGCACTGGCACGACGAAATGGAGTTCATCTATATTATTAAAGGATCATTGAAGCTCCAAGTGCCGGGAAAATCCCTGATCATTTCTTCGGGGGAATCCGTCTTTATCAACGCAAAAGTATTGCACACCGGGACTTCAGAGGATTTCTGCGAGAAGCTCTCCCTTGTCTTCCACCCTGAATTGATGGGGGAAGAAACGTCTGTCTTCTCACAGAAATACGTTACCCCTCTTCGACAGCTGCAGTCTCTTGATTGCTGCCTTTTCCTTCCCGATCAGCAGTGGATGAACGAAATCAGCGAAAATCTACTCCATATCTTTGCGGCGATGAAAGAAGAAAAGATCGGCTATGAATTTTCGGTCCGTGAAAGCCTGTCCCGCATTTGTTTCATCATGTACCGCCAATTTCTGCCCAAACCAGAAGATCATCACGCTAAACCGGATCAAGATCAGCTCCGCATCAGAAAAATGCTGGCATTCATACACGACCATTTTGCAGAAAATATCCTATTGTCGGATATCGCTGCCTCTGTAAATATCGGCGAGCGGGAATGTCTCCGCTGCTTTCAGAGAGTGATTCAGGTTTCGCCGATGCAATACCTTCTGAAATATCGGGTGATGCAGGGGGCTTCTCTGCTCCTCCGCAGCGGATCAGACAGTATCACCAATATTGCCCGCTACTGCGGCTTTGAAAACCCAAGTTACTTCACACTGATGTTCAAGCGGTACTTTAAAATCACACCGAGAGAATACAGAAAAAAAGAGAGAGGCAATGTATGAAAACAGAAAACTTGTCAGTGGAAGAGCAGGAAGCTCAGGAAGAACGAATCATCCGCTCCTCCGGCGCGCTGAACTGCGGAGGCAGATGCGTTCTGAAGCTCCATGTCAAAGGGAATACCATTGTCCGAATTTCAACAGAAGATGATATTCCTGATGGGGAAAAGGCGCTGCAGCTGAGGGGGTGCCTGCGCTGCCGTTCCTACCGGTCTCATATGTATCATCCGGATCGAATCCAACATCCTCTGAAGAGAATCGGAAAACGAGGCGAAGGAAAATTTCAGCGGATTACCTGGGAGGAAGCGCTGAATACCATCGCAGAGAATCTCATTGCTGTGCGCGATGAATTTGGATCAGATGGGATCTATCTGCCCTATGCCACCGGAAATCCGGGGCTGACCAGCGAACGTGCATGGATGCGCCGATTGCTTGGACTCTTCGGCGGCTACCTGTCCTACTATGGCTCTTACAGTTCCGCATGCACCCAGGCGGCGACCCCCTACACCTACGGCACCACCGCTACGGGCAACAGCAGAGAAGATATTTTAAATTCCAAGCTCGTAATCCTTGTGGGCTGGAATCCCGCTGAAATGATCAGCGGCACCAACACGGCATATTATTTAAGGAAGCTTCGGGAATCCGGAACGAAGATCATCTGCATTGATCCCATGTATTCAGCAACTGCAGCGACCCTTGCCGACCAGTGGATTCCCATCCGTCCAACCACAGATAATGCGCTGTTCGACGCGATGGCCTATGTAATGGTAACGGAAGATCTTCAGGATCAGCCGTTTCTCGACCGCTACTGCCTTGGTTTCGATGAAGAGCACATGCCTGAGGGAATCCCTTCCGGCAATTCCTATAAAAACTATGTCCTTGGCCTTGGTCCCGATGGGATTCCCAAGACGCCGGTTTGGGCGGAGTCCATCACCGGTATCCCTGCCGAAACCATCACGGCCCTCGCACGAGAATACGCTACGGTGAAACCCGGGGCTCTGATTCAGGGACTTGGCCCCCAGCGACATGCTTATGGTGAGCAAATCGTCCGGGGAGGAACGGTTCTGGCAGCCATGACCGGCAATGTGGGAATCAGCGGCGGCTGGGCTTCCGGCAGCGGATACGCAGCACGTGATCCTTTTGTCGCCTCCATTCCTTCAGTCAATCCCAATCCCGCGCAGATCTCCATGTTCTGTTGGCCCGATGCCATCCTCCGGGGGAAAGAGATGGGACCGCAAGACAGCGTGAAGGGCACAGACGGACTTA
>JARBUO010000037.1 GCA_029239605.1 Bacillota bacterium
GAGCAAGATCGAAATCTGGAGCAAGCAGGAATGGGACAACTATAATGAAGGATCCAACCTCGGGCCTGACGATATCGCCGATAAGATGGCCGAGTTTGGGATATAGGTAAAATAATGGAATTCAAACATACCTCGGTACTGTTTTCTGAAACGATTAAAAATTTGAATATTAACCCGGAAGGAATTTATGTTGACGGAACGCTGGGAGGAGGCGGACATGCCTCCGGTATCTGCGAACGATTAGGTCAAAAAGGCATTTTTTTAGGGATTGACAGAGACGGAGATGCAATTCGTGCGGCAGAAGCACGGCTGAACGCATACTCCTGTAATAAAATTTTCGTCCGTGACAACTACTCCAATATTAAGAATGTTTTATTGGATCAGGGGATTGAAGAAATTCAGGGAGCTGTTCTGGATTTAGGCGTGTCATCTTTTCAACTGGACAACTCAGAAAGAGGTTTTTCTTACATGCAGGATGCGCCATTGGATATGCGTATGAACAGAGAAGATTCGCTGACTGCAGAAATCGTCGTAAATGACTATGAGCAAAAGGACCTGACCGAACTCATTAAAAAATATGGCGAAGAGCGGTGGGCATCGAGAATCAGTGAATTCATCGTAAAAGAACGGAAAAAGAAGCGGATCAGAACGACCGGGGAACTGGTGGACGTGATCAAAGCTGCGATTCCGGCTTCCGCAAGAAGAGAAGGGCCCCATCCCGCGAAGAGAACCTTCCAGGCCATCCGAATTGAAGTCAATGACGAACTGGGTCAGCTGGAGCGTGCTGTGGATGAATTCGTTGATGTTCTGTGTGACGGAGGAAGACTTTGCATCATAACCTTCCACTCGCTGGAAGACCGGATTGTCAAGGAAGCGTTTCAGCGCAGGGTCAATCCATGTACCTGCCCCAAAGAATTTCCGATTTGTACTTGCGGAAAAAAGCCGGATGTAAAGAAGATTAGCGGAAAGCCGATCCTTCCGACACCGCAGGAGCTGGAAATGAATCCCAGGGCCAGAAGCGCAAAACTGAGAGTAATTGAAAAGAAATTATAAATCCGGGTTTCCATGCAGGATTCCAGTGATACGTAATATAAAAATTTCGCCGGCAATTTGGTTTCGGCAGGAAGCAAATTGATCGAGCTGATAAAAGAGGTAGATTCTTATGATGGCAGCAGAAAAGTGGTATGAATATCAAGACAACTATAAAAGATATGGTCTTGACATGAAACCAAGGACAATAAAAAAGGAAACCATAAAAACTAAGAAGAGTTCGAGCACGGGAATCAATGCAAAAGACAAATTCAGAATGCTGGCACTGACAGTATTCACAGGTGTACTTTGCGTCGGACTCATTGTTGCCACAGCCTATGCAGCAAGTATTAAATACAATATCAACTCTATGATAAAAGAAAATGAAGTGATTCAGGGCGAAATAGAAAATCTGAATGTGAAGATCGAAAGTGCATCCAATATTCAGATCATTGAAGCAAGGGCGGTTGCAGAATTAGGAATGCAATATCCAGTGTCAGATCAGCTGGTCTACATTGATAACAACAAAGATACCATTAAGGATTTTGCACTGGTACTCAAGGAACAGGCATATAATTGATTTCTGAGCTGTATAATGAAAATGAACTGAAAATTAAAATCTAAGCTGAATACTGACAAACTACAGGTAAAATTACAGGATTTCTAGATTTCAAAATAGATGTGTTTGATATATAACTGCATATTGTTAAGGATGAGCCAGATAACTTCATGATAAGACGATTATGTAATCTGGCTTTTGGCTTATATTTGAATGCTTTATATGTCATCTGAAACCGGACGACAAGCTTTGTAAGTCCAGCAAGTTTATATGTTGAGCAAGAAAGGGAGAAGCAGACATGTCGCCTACGACGAATAAGAACAAAAGACGATTGGTATTTGTATTTGTATTAACCTGCCTCATGTGTACGGCTCTTGCTTTTCGCGTGGGCTGGATCCAGGTTGTAGCCAGCGAGCGATATGCGAAAATGGCCGTTGAACAGCAGACAAGGGATGTTCCTATTCCTGCAAAGCGGGGAGTTATTTATGACACAAACGGAAAGGAACTGGCAATCAGTGCTGTGACCAACAGCATATGGGCAAGACCGGGCGTAGTAAAGAGTGCAGCGACGGAAGAGAAATCACAGGAGAATCTTGAGAAGACCGCTTCAACCCTGGCGGAAATTTTGGAGATGGATAAAGAGCAGGTGCTCAAAATCATCAGCCAGAACCGAAGCCTGGTGAAGGTTGCAAAGTACGTTGATAAAGAAAAAGCTGATCAAATCCGGCAGAAGGGTTTGAAGGGCATCGAAATTGCGGAGGACGTCAAACGGTATTATCCAATGGGTTCCTTTCTGGCCCATGTTCTTGGAAGCACAACGGATGACAACAGAGGCCTCGCAGGCATCGAAATGAAATATGACAAATTTTTGAGCGGAATACCGGGACGATGGATTAAAAATACTGACCGGGACGGCGACAGCCTGTCTTATGGTGTGGAAAAATATTTTCAGGCAGAAAACGGACTCAATCTGGTATTGACCATTGATGAGGTAATTCAGCATTACGTGGAGAAAGCACTGGATACGGTTCAGGCAAATACATCGGCAGACCGGGTTATGTGCATTGTAATGGACCCGAAAACCGGAGATATTCTGGCCATGGGTGTAACACCTGATTATGATCCCAACAATCCCAGAGTACCTCCAACTACCGATGGCGCTATCTATTTGGATAGTCTGCCAGATGAAAAGAAACTGGAATACTGGAATGCCATGTGGAGAAATCCTCTGGTGAGCGATACATACGAGCCAGGGTCCACTTTTAAACTGCTGACCACTGCCATTGCGCTGGAAGAAGGAGTTACTTCACTGGACGACAGATTTGTGTGCACTGGTTCCATTGTAGTGGCGGGACAGAAGCTGAAGTGCTGGCGCTCTTACAATCCTCACGGAGCAGAAAACCTGGTTGAAGCTGTAGGAAACTCATGTAATCCTGTCTTCGTACAACTTGCACAGCGAATCGGTTATGAAAAGTACTTTGACTACATGGAACTTTTCGGACTCAGAGATAAAACAGGAATTGATTATCCGGGTGAAGGTTATGCCATTCTTCAGGATGAAGCGACTGCGGGACCGGTGGGACTGGCAACAATGTCTTACGGGCAGGGTATTGCTGTTACTCCCATTCAGCTGATTACTGCGGTTTCAGCTCTGGGCAACGAAGGAAAACTGATGCAGCCCAGAATCGTAAAAGAGCTGCGTGACAGCGACGGCAATGTAATACAAAGCTTCAAAACAAAGGTTGTTCGGCAAGTCGTATCGAAAAAAACTGCCGATGAAATGAGTTTAATCATGGAATCGGTTGTAGACGAAGGCGGCGGAGCAACTGCTAAGATACCCGGATACCGTATCGGCGGCAAGACGGGAACCGCAAACAAAGCCGAGGGTGGCGGCTACAGCAATGAAACATTCTCATCCTTTATCGGGATGGCCCCAATGGATGATCCGCGCATTGCAATTCTTATGATCGTGGATAATCCGAAGGGAGTGAAATTCGGAAGCCAGACAGCTGCCCCGGGCGTTAGACTAGTTTTAGAAGAAACCTTAAGATATCTGAATATACAGCCCTCTTATAACGAGGAAGAAAAGCAGGCGATTGAAAGCGGATACGTAACCGTGCCGGATGTCACTAACATGCCTTATCGCAGTGCGATGGACATTTTGGGAAAAGCATCCCTTCTCTATACCGTTTCGCCGGCCGGTGATATTGCCCTTGATGATGATTTTATCGTGGTGGATCAGTATCCGAAGCCCGGCGACAAGCTGCAAAAAGGAGGGACGGTCTGCCTGTACCGAAATTAAACTTTGCAGCCCATGCCGGACAGAGAACTGCTCATCAGCAGGAAGGGGAACGGCAAGGTGAAATTCAAAGATTTGTTATACGGAGCGGATGTTTCGTACTCTGCGGACCTCAATGATCTTGAGGTGACAGGGCTGGCTTATAATTCAAAGCAGGTTGAAAAAGGATATGCCTTTATCTGTATCAAAGGCTATCATACAGACGGACATATTTATGCGATGGATGCAGCCTTTCGGGGCGCATCTGTCATCATTTGTGAGGAAGATATCGACATCAAAGCGGTTCCTGTTGTGAGAACTGATGACAGCAGAAGACTTCTTTCCAGAATGTCGGCCAATTTCTACGGGGTGAAAGATGCAAACTTTCAAATTTATGGAGTTACCGGAACCAATGGAAAGACTACCATTTCCTGCATGCTGAAAAGCATTATTGAAACACAAAACGGCAGCTGCGGTCTTTTGGGAACCATCGGCTATTACGTAGGCGGCAAAGAATACGAAGCCCAGAATACCACTCCGGAATCCAGCGATCTGCAAAGAATGTTTGCAGAAATGAGGTCGGAAGGAATTGAGAACTGTGTTATGGAGGTATCCTCCCATGCACTGGCGCTTGGTAAGGTTGATGATATCCTTTTTCGTATTTCCGTCTTTACCAATCTGACCATGGATCATATGGACTTTCACAAAGATATTGAAGATTACTATCAGGCCAAGAAAAAGCTTTTTTATTTAACTGACGGTGCCTGTGTAGTAAACCTGGATGACGAATATGGAAGAAGACTTTATGAAGAGCTGCAGCAAAACGGAAAGAAGGCAGTGGGATATTCTCTGAAGGACCGGAAGGCAGATTACTGCGGTGATATTCTTGAGACCACAGAGAAGGGCTCGCTTGTCCGAGTAACAGAAGGAACCCTGGAAACAACATTGCTCACACTGAACACTCCGGGAATCTTCACCATTTACAATGGGCTCGCCGCTCTGGCCTGTGCCAGGGAAGGGGGTTACACCTACGACAGCATTCAGCTTGGTCTAGGGAAGCTCAAAGGGGTGCCGGGGCGTTTTGAACTGGTAGAGAATCAAAAAGGTATTATTGCCATCGTGGATTATGCCCATACACCCGATGCGCTGGAAAAAGTACTCAGAACCGCAAGCGATTTTAAAAAAGGCAGATTGATTTGTGTCTTTGGCTGCGGCGGAGACAGAGACCAGAAAAAGCGTGCACTTATGGGAGCAGCAGCAGGAAGGTACAGTGATTACTGCATTATAACAAGCGACAATCCAAGGACAGAACGTCAGGAAAGCATCACGGCAGACATTGAGGCTGGGATTTATGAGACGGGTTGTAATTATGAAGTAATTGAAAATCGATATGATGCCATTAAAAAAGCTGTTTCCATCTATCAAAAAGGTGACATAATATTAATAGCGGGGAAAGGACATGAAACCTACCAAATCATCGGAACAGAAAAATTTCATTTTGATGACAGAGAGGCTGTAAAAACGATTATAGAAAACGGTGAATAATATGAAACGATTAACAATAGAAGAAATCACAGCAGCGGTTGGGGGAAACTTGCTGCAGGGAAACCCGAAAGATACGGTAAAGGGGGTATCCACAGACTCTAGAAAGGTAGAGTTTGGGGAACTGTTCATTCCATTGATTGGTGAACAGCATGATGCTCATGAGTTTATTCCTCAGGCGCTGGAACGGGGATGCAGGACGATCGTCCTGTCCCGTCAGCCCGAAAAAACCGCCTTTGAACCGAAGGATGTGAACCAGATTCTAGTAGCGGATACCACAAAAGCACTGCAGGATCTGGCAGCATATTATTTGTCGGGGCTGTCTCTGAAAAAGATCGGAGTAACGGGCAGTACCGGAAAGACTTCCACAAAGGAAATGCTATACTGGATTTTTTCCGAACAGTTCAGGACTTCCAGAAATATTGGGAATTTGAACAACCACATCGGGCTCCCGTTGACCGTTTTGTCATTACCCGAAGATACCGAGGTTGGAATCTTTGAAATGGGTATGAGCGAACTCGGTGAAATTGACCTGCTTGCCAGCCTTGTGCGTCCGGATATCGGAATTATTACCAATATTGGGATTTCACATATTGAGAATCTTGGCAGCAGAGAGAATATACTGAAAGCAAAGTTGGAAATCACCAATTACTTTACAGAACAAGGAATTCTCATCGTAAACGAGGACAGTGATTTTCTGTCCCGGGATATTGTTTCGGGTAATTACCAGACCATAACGGCTGGCGAAACGGGAAGAAGCAATTTTATCCTGTCCAATATCAATGATTATGGAGAGGATGGAATAGAATTTACCATTGAACATAAAGAGGCAGTGCAAAATTTCCGGCTGAATGTGCCGGGAAGGCATAACGCATATAATGGAGCTCTGGCTGTTGCAGCCGGTGTTCTCTGCGGCATTACAATGGAGGAGGCCGCAAGGGGTCTGCAGAAACTGGAAATTACCGAAAAGAGGTTAAATATAAAGGGCAAAAATGGCATGAAGGTCATTGACGATACGTACAATGCAAGCCCTGATTCCATGAAAGCCGCAATCGACGTGCTGAAAGCCACAAAGGGCTTCCGGAAAATAGCAATTCTTGCAGATATGTTTGAATTGGGTGAGAATGCAGCGGACTTTCACATGGGAGTCGGAAAATATGCAGCAGAGAGCGGGATCGATCTGTTGATCGCCGTCGGCAGCCAGGCGAAGTACTATGCCGAGGGGGCGAAGGAAATACTTGGAGAGGACAAAATCCATTATTATGATACAAAGGAGTTGCTGATGGGCGATATTGGTAGTATGATATCATCTGGCGACGTCATACTGCTGAAGGGCTCGCGAGGAATGGCTATGGATCAGGTAGTCAAGAAAATAATGGAGATGAATTAAGCATGGATTATTTACAAATTGGAATAACGACCGCAATCGCGTTTATTATAGCTGCTGTGGGGACACCGCTGCTGCTACCGGTATTAAGAAGAATCAAAGCAGGGCAGAGCATTCGTGAGGACGGACCTCAATCGCATATGGTAAAATCAGGTACGCCAACCATGGGGGGTCTTGCAATTATCGGCGCTGTTGTCGTTACGTGTCTGACTGCAGGAGGACCCAACCGTGATATGGTGATCATCCTGACAGCATTCATAGCGTACGGAGCCCTTGGTTTTCTGGATGATTTTGTAAAAGTTTCGATGAAACGAAATCTTGGGTTGACCGCAAAGCAGAAGCTTGCACTGCAGATTCTTATCGCCGTTGGGCTTGCATACTATCAATCACAGGTTTCTGTTTACGGAACAACGGTTTTCATTCCAATTGTAAATCAATACCTGGACTTTGGAGTATTTTATATTCCCTTTATCGCTTTTGTTGTGGTTTCTATGGTGAATGCGGTGAATCTGACCGATGGGCTGGATGGCCTTGCATCGGGTGTTACCATGATTGTAGCATTATTTCTTGCAATGGTGGGCTCCACCTATGGGTTTACCACTACCACGATATTCTGTGCTGCCATGGCGGGTGCATGTATCGGCTTTCTGCTTTATAACAGACATCCTGCCAAGGTATTCATGGGGGACACCGGTTCTTTGGCGCTGGGAGGCGGAATCGCTGCAGCAGCCATTATGATGAATATCGAACTTGTAATTCCCATTGCGGGCGGTGTATATGTGGCAGAGGCACTGTCTGTCATTCTCCAGGTTGTCAGCTACAAAACCAGAAGAAAACGTATTTTTAAAATGGCGCCGCTGCATCATCATTTTGAACTCAGCGGATGGAAAGAAACCAAAGTTGTAGGTGTATTCTGGCTTGTAACGTTCCTGCTTTGTGTCATAGGTCTTTTAATCGTATAATTCGGAAATAGCACGACAAAAATCTATGAATCTCCGGTTCATGATTTTTTAGCATTAATTCCGCCGGGCGGTGCTTGAGCACCTATCCGCATTTGCTGCGCGAATGCCTGGAAGGTGCCATACAGAAATTCCCCGGCTACAGATGGAATGGAATTTTTCAGTGAAGCACCGGACGGAATGTTAAACGGAAGAAAGAAGGGGTAATATGAACGAACTAAAAGACAAAAAAATTCTGGTCGTTGGAATGGGAAAATCTGGAATCGCAGCTACTCAGGCGCTTCTGAAACTTGGCGCTGTGGTGTCTGTCTATGACGGCAAGGATGAAGATAAGATATGCGGACAGTTGATTCAATTTTTAAGAAATAAAAATGTAACCTGTTATTTCGGTGAAGAACCGGATAATACCGGTGATCTTGATATGGTTGTCATCAGCCCTGGTGTGCCCACAGATACGGGATTTGTTCAGAAGGCAAAGGCCGCGGGAGCTGAAGTTATCGGTGAGCTTGAGATTGCATATCGCGTTGGAAAAGGGAGATATGTGGCCATCACCGGTACTAACGGAAAGACCACGACAACAACGCTGGTGGGTGAGATTTTCAAAAAATCCGGCCGGAAGACCTATGTTGTAGGCAATGTAGGTGTCGCTGTGATTTCGAAGGCTCTTTGCACCACAGAAGAAGATTGGCTCGTGACGGAGACCAGCAGTTTTCAGCTAGAAACCACGAAACATTTTAAACCGGAGGTTTCCGCTCTGCTGAATATTACGCCGGATCATATGGACCGGCATAAAACATTGGAAAATTATGCTCAGGCAAAAGCAAGAATCTTTCAAAATCAGGATGAAAACCAATATTTTGTTGTAAACTATGACGATGAGGAATCCTACCGGCTTATTGCACAGTGCAAAGCTAAGGTGGTTCCTTTCAGCCGGAAAAACACCCTTGAAATGGGTTGTTTCGTACTGGACAACAACATTATCATCCGAAATGAACAGGGTGAAAACATCAATATCTGCGGAATTGATGAACTAAAAATACCCGGTGCCCATAATCTTGAAAACGCATTGGCAGCCGCTGCAATCGGATATTTTGCTGGGATTTCACCGGAAGTGATCGGGAAAACCCTAAGAGCGTTTGAAGGAGTTGAACATCGGCTGGAGTTCTCGGGAGAAGTGGACGGAGTACGCTTCGTGAA
This sequence comes from Bacillota bacterium, assembly GCA_029239605.1. Taxonomy (GTDB): domain Bacteria; phylum Bacillota; class Clostridia; order Peptostreptococcales; family Anaerovoracaceae; genus Anoxybacterium. The sequence goes on from JARBUO010000037.1 coordinate 8,952, forward strand.
CGATTCCAAGGGCACAAATCCCGATGCTTCCATTAAGGCCATCGAAGCAATGAAGGAGAATATCATTCTCATCGCCGGAGGCTATGATAAAGGCTCAGATTTTGAAGAATTTATCAATGCATTTCAGGGCAGAGTGAAACATATGATTCTACTTGGAAAGACGGCGCCCAAAATTAAGGAAACAGCGGAACGTCTGGGCTTTGCCAGCATCACCATGGCCAAAGACATGGATGAATGTGTAAAAATCGGTTATAAAATGGCATCGGCCGGAGATACGGTTCTTCTTTCGCCCGCCTGTGCCAGTTGGGATATGTACACATGTTTCGAACAAAGGGGAGAACATTTTAAGAATTGTGTAAGGGATTTGGAGAAGTAAATGGCCGGTAAAAAAAAGTCTCGTATGAAATCGGGGGATTTTGTTTTAACCATTGTCGTCCTTGGCCTTGTGGTTTTCGGAGTGATTATGGTTTTCAGTTCCAGCTATTATAATGCCATCAATGATTCTGGAGATCCGTATGATTATTTAAAGAAGGATATCGTATGGGCGGTTCTGGGTCTCGGTGCTATGCTCTTTTGCGCTCTTTTTGATTATAGAATCTATGCGAAATTTGCTCCCACAATCTTAATCGTTGATCTGGTACTTCTGGCACTATTATTCACCCCTTTGGGCGTAACAAGAAATTATGCGACGCGCTGGATTGGTGTAGGTGAGTTTACCATAATGCCAGGGGAGATCGCAAAGATTGCAGCAATCATCTTCGTTTCCTGGTATCTAAGCAAAGACCCAAAGAACATACGCTCTTTTACAAAGGGCGTTTTGCCGATGCTTGGACTTTGCGGTGTCTTTTTCGGACTGATCATTCTCCAGCCCAATCTGTCCACTGCCATTACAGTATGCGGTATTATCATCGGCATTATGTTTGTGGCAGGATTGAATATCATGTATCTGGGCGGAATTTTAGGGATCGGCGCAGTGGGGATTACATTTATGATTCTCACCGATGAAGGCGGTTACCGGATGAAGCGACTCACCAGTTTTCTGGACCCGTTTCAGGACCCGTTGGGAGACGGTTATCAGGTAATTCAGTCACTGCTGGCCTTAGGGTCGGGAGGACTTTTTGGTGTTGGTTTGGGCAAGAGCATACAAAAGACGCTCTATCTTCCGGAACCACAGAATGATTTTATCTTTGCCATTATCGGAGAAGAGCTTGGTTATATCGGATGTTTGGCTTTGATTGCATGTTATATTATTCTGATCTGGCGCGGAACGCATATTGCGCTGAACGCACCGGATATGTTCGGGACGCTCTTAGCTTCCGGTATTACCATCATGCTGGCGATTCAGGTGGTTCTTAACATTGCAGTTGTAACCTCATCCATGCCTCCCACAGGAATCACCCTTCCGTTTGTAAGCTACGGAGGCAACGCATTGATGCTCTTCATGGGTTCCATGGGAATCCTGCTGAATATATCGAGGCATTCGGCCCGATAGAGCGAATTGTGAATCGCAGATGAATGTGCAGGAGGTAATTCAATGAAAATAATCATGACCGGCGGTGGCACAGGAGGACATATTTACCCAGCCATTGCCATTGCAGATAAAATAAGGAGAAAACATCCTGAGGCGGAAGTCCTTTTTATCGGCACAGAGCGAGGTATGGAAAAGGACCTTGTGCCAAAAAGCGGGTATGACATCCGCTTTATTACTGTAAGTGGTTTTAATCGGAAAAAGCTATGGAAAAATTTTAAAACTGCCATTGATCTGGCTAAGGGAAACCTTCAGGCGAATAAAATCATCAATGAATTCAAACCGGACCTTGTCATCGGTACCGGAGGCTATGTCTGCGGACCAGTGGTCAGGGCAGCCCATAAAAAGGGAATTAAAACTTTTATTCACGAACAGAATGCTTTTCCAGGAGTTACGAATAAACTTTTGGAAAAATATGTCGATAAAGTATTTGTCAGCTTTGAAGAATCCAAGGATTATTTTAAGGACCAAAAAAAGCTCATTGTCACGGGTAATCCCATACGAAAGAGTTTTCTGACCTGTCAAATGGGAAACAGCAGGGAAAAGCTGGGGATTAAACCCAGCGAATTTGTGCTCCTGTGTTTTGGAGGAAGCCTTGGGGCTGGAAAAATCAATAGTACGATGATTCATGTACTGGAAGCCTTTCGTGGAATTCCCGATGCGCGGTTGTTTTTTATTACAGGCAGGAATTATTATCAAAAAGTTTTGGAATCCGTAGAAGAACGGGGAATTGCACTTTCTGACAATATCAAGCTGCTTGAGTATGTTGATAACATGCATGAGTACCTCTCTGCATCTGATCTTGTAATCAGCAGAGCAGGAGCACTGACAGTCTCGGAGATCACAGCCTGCGGTAAAGCATCTATTTTGATTCCATCACCTAATGTGACCGGAAATCATCAATACTTCAATGCCAGGGTGGTCGCTGATAAAGGCGGAGCTGTGATTCTGGAAGAAAAGGATCTGACAGATGAAAAACTCCTCGGAACCATAATGAGATTAAAAAATAACAAGGAAGCGCTGAACAGTATGTCTGAGGCAAGCGGAAAAGCCGGAAGGCTTGACGCTGCGGACGTGATTTATGACCATCTGGGGATCTGATGGAACCAATGCAAATACGGAAACAAAATCAGAGGATTTTGTCTTTGGATGCATTGATTGCATCGGTGCGCGGCAAACTGGAGCAGCAGTTTGCACCTATGATGTAACACCTTTTGCGGAAATTCATATTATGTAGTAGTGTCTGACAGATGGAATGCCCAGTTTCTACATTTTTCAGACATTCGCTTACTATATTATGCGGAATATGTTATTCTGCGGAGGTGTAATTCTTGTGGAACAATTTCGTATCAACGGTGGTAGGAAGCTGACCGGAGAGTATGAGCTGACCGGAGCGAAGAATGCTGTACTGCCGATTCTTGCAGCGACCATCGTAACGGGAAACGAAAGCAAAATCAAAAGCTGCCCCGAATTGTCGGATGTTCAGACGATGTTAACAATTCTCAAAGATCTAGGATGCAAAATTACGAAAGAATCGGATGGCGTGATCATCGATACTAATCCCATCAATTCGTATAAAATACCGGAGCATCTGATGCGAGAAATGAGATCCTCGGTTTTTTTAATGGGTCCCATGATTTCACGGTGTGGAAAAGTAATACTAAGTTATCCGGGGGGTTGTGAAATCGGTCTCAGACCTATTGACATTCACTTATCCGCTTTACGGCAGCTCGGCGTTGAGATTAAAGAGGCACATGGTTATCTGGAATGTACGGCAGAGCGTTTAATTGGAAATCGGATTCTACTGGATTTTCCAAGTGTAGGTGCTACTGAAAATGTAATGCTTGCAGCAACGGCGGCAGAAGGGGAGACGAGAATTATCAATCCTGCCAAGGAACCGGAAATCGTTGACCTGCAAAACTATCTGAACGCTTGCGGTGCGCAGATCAAAGGCGCAGGTACTGACGAAATCGTAATTTGCGGGAAACGTTCATACCACCAGGTGGAACATAAGGTCATTCCCGACCGAATTGAGGGAGGGACCATCTTAGCGGCAGTGGCAATTACGGGAGGAAATCTCGTACTGAAAAATGCCATACCGGAACATATGGGTATGACGCTTGCAAAATTCAGAGAAGCAGGCTGCAGGATTAAGGAACGGAAAGATTCCATTGAGATGTGGGCTCCGGCCCGATTAAAAGCGATTGATATGGTTAAAACTCTTCCGTATCCGGGGTTTCCAACTGATATGCAATCCCAGTTCCTGACGGCCATGACCCTGGCGCAGGGAACCAGCCTCATTACAGAGACCATTTTTGAAAGCCGGTTTAAATACGTTGAAGAACTGAGAAAAATGGGAGCAAGGATTAAGGTTGACGGCAGGTCAGCCATTGTAACCGGTGTAAAGAATCTTACCGGAGCCAGAGTGATGGCGAAGGATCTGAGAGGCGGAGCATCTCTGGTCATAGCAGGTCTGGGTGCTTCCGGAGAGACAATCGTAGAAAATATCAATCACATTGACCGGGGATATGACCAACTGGAAGCAGCGTTCAGCAAAATTGGCGCTGACATCAAACGAGAAACAAATGAGGAAAATCACCCATTCTGAGGAATTAACATATGAAAGAAAATGATAAAGGCAGGAAGAAAAAGAAGCGGAAGAAAAAAAGATATCTTTTAAAATTCTTGATTGTTGTCCTTGTGGCAACGGGTTTATACTTCTTTTTTACGTCGAGCCTGTTTGATATACAAAAAATTACGGTAGAAAATAATAGCTATTATACAGCGGAACAGATCATCAGCCTGGCGGGCGCAAAGACGGGTGGGAATTTGTTTGAAGCATCGCTTTCCGAAATGAAAGAAAAGCTTTTGGCAGACCCATATGTAAAAAACGTCAAGTTGAAAAAAAGGCTACCCGCCGAGGTTGTGATTATTGTTGAGGAGCGTAAGGAAGAAGCGGCCATTCCCTATGGCAGCAGCTTCATTATCATCGATGGTGAAGGAATGGTTCTCAGAAAGTCAGATGTAGAACCGACCCTGACATTGCTCATGGGCATGACGGTGAAAAATATGGAGCCGGGAACTCCGCTGCAGGTAGAAGAGAACGCAGCGCTTACGGATACGCTGAAACTCCTTCGAAAAATTAAGGAGCATGATCTGTACTTTAAGAAGATTAATATCACAAGTATTTCTATTAAAGCGTATATTTATGATCAGCTTGTCTGTGAGGGCACTCCGGAAAATATTATGGACAATCTGGACTCTTTGCAGGAAGTACTGTATGATCTATATACAAAGGGTATTGAGCGAGGTGTGATCAAAATGGGCAGTGATGAGTATTTTTCATTCAGTCCTCTGATGGAGTGAGCAGAAATATTTCTGCATATCGCCTGAGACAAAGACATCACAGCAGTATAGGTCGCCCGGGCGAAGGTTTTTCGGCTGAATGGCTATTGAGAGATAAATTAGATTAGGAGTGAAAGAACAGATGAAAAAATACAGCGGTATGGTTGTGATCGGCCTTTTGGCTATGTTCATCGGGCTGGTAATTTCGATTCAGATCACAACGACACAGGGCTCGGACCAGGGGGGATTGGTTCCGGTTGCTAAGGCACAGGGATATTTGGAGCAGCTGAAGCAGGTGAGAGCGGATAAAGATGCAGCGTTGCAGGAACTGAACGAGCTGGAAGCAAGACTGGACAAAATTGAAAAGGAAAAGGCGGACGAGGATTTTTTTCTGAAGGGAATCGTCTCTGATTTGGAAAAATATAAAATAGCCGCGGGCGTTGTGGACGTCAAGGGACCTGGTGTTGTGGTAACTGTAGACGATCCGATTCCCACCGAGGAATTTACAAGTGAATACAGTGTGATTATGCTCCGGTATGAGCTGTTGCTCAGTCTGGTCAACAAAATGAAAGATGCCGGTGCTGAAGCGATTTCCATCAACGGACAGAGAATCATCGCTACTACAGAAATCAGTTTGGCTGGCGATAATGTAAACATCAATACGGTTCCTACTGCACCGCCCTACATCATAAAGGCCATCGGAAATCCTGATACAATAGAATCCACCATTACAATTCGGTTTGGAATCATAGAGCAGATGAAGAATTATGGACTTCGGATTAATATCGATAAGCAGGATGAACTGAAAGTGCCCAGATACAGCGGCATCATCAAGTATCGGTACGCAGAGTCTGTCGTTGAAGAATAGGCTGGTGATCATCATGAAATGGAGAACCATCGCTTTCTTTTTCCTTTGTATGGCTGTTGGCCTTTTCATTGTCGCACAGTCAAAAATTACCAATGGATTGCAGTTATACGTGTCTGCGAAAACCATAACGGATTATCAAACGACCATTGCAAGTGAAATTGAAGATACCGCCAGAATTGAAAAGCTGGTACAGGAGACAGAAAAAAAGCTTACCGAGTATGAAGAAGTAATCAATGATGAAGATCTGGACATCAAGGACAAGCTCATGGATGAGCTGGATTATTACAAACTGATTGGCTCCAAAACCAGGGTCAAAGGCGAAGGCGTGGTGGTCATCGTCGATGACGGGACAAGAGAACTCTATGAGGGGGAAGACCCTAACAGCGTCCTGGTGCACGACATGGATATTCTTACCATAATTAACGAATTGAATCGATCCGGAGCAGAGGTTTTGGCGGTGAACGGACAACGCGTTACAAACACGACCTCGATTTCCTGCTCGGGATATACCGTTCGAATTAACGGGCAGTTCTTTGCCAGACCCTTTGAAATCCGAGCCATCGGGGACTCAAAGCGGATGGCGGCAGCACTGATCGGACCAGATGGCTACGGCACGTTGCTGCAGGATTATGGTGTCATCTTTAAAGTGACCATCAGAGACGAAATAACAATACCGATGTATTCGGAAGAGCAAAATTATAAATATACGACCAAGGTGAGTGAGGAGGAATAAAGTTTGTTAATTGCAATGATTTTGGGACTGCTGGGGGGAATTGTTCTCGGGTTTACGTTGAATATTTCGTATCCGACAGAGTACTCGTTCTATATCACCATGGGTCTTTTGGCCGCAATCGACTCCATTGTCGGGGCTGCAAGATCTCAGCTTGAGGGAAAGTACAATAATTTCATCTTTATTTCAGGATTTATTACCAATGCGATTTTGGCCGGTCTTTTAGCCTATTTGGGAGATCGTCTGGGAGTGCCGCTCTATTACGCTGCGATCTTTGTTTTCGGCGGGAGACTTTTCAATAATCTGGCAGTCATCCGAAGGCTATTGATCGACAAGTATATGTTAAAAAAAGATAGGGATATCAACAAGAAATAGGTGCATTGGCTCAGTGCTTGTGTTATAATAATCGCAATGGATTGAGTTTCCCCCTCAGCTTGCTCTGCCGGGGAAAACGGACAGCAGTTTGCGGAGCAAATGAACCGCAGTGATGCTGCAAGGAAGCGATTGTTATTCATCTGGTATCGCCGGATTGTGAAATTAATATCGCAAAACTGCATTTGTGTGTAACTGGTATTGCCTGTATGGAACCGTTCCTGGTTATATTGAACAGCAGGAGCGGTTTGCTTGTTCTGAATCCATTTGTCGAACGGCGTTGCCGCAAGGAAAGAAATATCGAATCATAGCATGCGAAATGTTATGGCAATTTATGATAAAATGAACATAATTAACATAATAAAGGTTACGGGAGGTTGCGGGACTATGTTACATTTCGAGGTGAACGAGCAAAGCACAGCACAGATAAAAGTAATAGGTGTTGGCGGCGGCGGAAGCAATGCCGTCAATAGAATGATAGAAACAGGATTGAACGGCGTTAACTTCATGGCAATTAATACGGACAAGCAGGCATTGGCTGGCTCCAAAGCAGAGACAAAGCTGCAGATCGGTGAAAAGCTCACAAAAGGACTTGGCGCCGGTGCAAATCCAGAAGTAGGGCAAAAGGCTGCTGAGGAAAATTTGGACGACCTTACCAAATTCATCGCCGGTTCAGACATGGTCTTTATCACTGCGGGAATGGGCGGAGGTACCGGAACAGGTGCTGCACCGATCATCGCAAAAGCCGCTAAGGATCTGGGTATCCTCACCGTAGGAGTTGTAACAAAACCATTTACTTTTGAAGGTAAGAAAAGAAGAGATCACGCAGAACTTGGAATCAAGTTTCTGAAGAAATATGTAGATTCTCTGGTGGTAGTGCCAAATGACAAGCTGCTCCAGATTGCTGAGAAAAACACATCAATGCTGGAAGCCTTTAAGATGGCAGATGAGGTCTTAAAGCAGGGTGTTCAGGGAATTTCCGATCTGATTGCTGAAGCTGGACTCATCAATCTGGATTTTGCTGATGTAAAAACAGTTATGAGTGACAGAGGGATTGCGCACATGGGTGTGGGAAGAGGTACCGGCGAAAGCCGTGTTGCGGAAGCAGTTAAAGCTGCTATCGAGAGCCCGCTTCTGGAGACTTCCATCAACGGAGCGAAAGCAATCCTGCTCAACATTATGGGCGGTTACGATCTGGGCATGCTGGAAGTTAATGAAGCAGCAGATCAGATTGAGAAGGCTGCAGACAAGGATGCAATCGTAATCTTCGGCGCATCCGTGAAGGAAGAAATGAAGGATGAAATCATCATAACAGTTATCGCAACCGGATTTGAAGACAGACCCGCAGACATATTATCGCCAAGCAGAGACAAGGCAGAGGCTCATGCCGCGGAGGAAGATGGCGCAGGAAACACGTCAGGGGAGGATGCAGGTAATCAGACCAAGGATGATATTTTCCAATCGAAAGTCACCGGTGCATTTGATATCCCGTCTTTCCTGAGCAAGGATAAAATGGGAAACTTCTAACTAAAGATTTGAAGAGTGAGCCGGGGTAAAAGCCGGCTTTTTCTAATACTATTCTTAATTGAATCGTATGATATTGTTCTCAAACCAAGCTTTTCATACATTAGGAACAGTATAACGGAGTGTGATATGAAGGTAATAGCCTCATCAGATAACCGAATATATAAGGCAGCCGTACAGTTGAAACTGAAAAAATACCGCGACGAACAGATGAAATATCTCATTGAAGGCACAAACCTCATCAAGGAAGCCCTGCGCAATGGCGGCGAAATAGAAACATTCATTTTCAGTGAGGACTATGGAAGCCAGGCAGGGATGGATCACGATGCTTCGTCAGAAGCCTTCGATACCGTAAAAGAAGCGGAGCATGCCGCTGAAAGGTCGGGTGCATCAATCATAGGACTGACTTCTCAGCTTTTTCGGAAGCTGTCGGATACGGAAACACCCCAAGGCATTATGGCAGTGGTGAAAAAACAGGCTCTTGGAGAAACGGAATTTTTCGGATCAAAATATAATCTGGATTATAGGAATCAAAAGGATGAGAATTCGATTCCTGCGGGCCAATCGGGAGAAGGGAAACGTTTTGCACCATCCAATGTGGTCATACTTGATCGATTACAGGATCCCGGAAACATCGGTACGATTCTGAGAACCGCAGATGCGGCAGGCTATCTGGGCGCGATACTGCTAAAGGGCACTGCCGATATTTATTCTCCGAAGATCGTCAGGGCAGCAGCCGGTTCCCTGTTTCGCCTTCCTGTATTCATGACGGAAACGCCGGGACAGACCATTGACCTGCTCCGTAAGCATAAGAAAAAAATTGTGTGCACAGCACTGAATACGGATCATTATTATTATGATGTGAATCTTGCACAAGACGCAGCGGTGATCATTGGTAATGAGGGAAATGGGGTTTGCAGAGAATTTTTAACGGAGTCTGATTTACAGGTTAAGATCCCGATGGAAGGAACCATAGAATCCCTTAACGCAGCGGTAGCTGCCGGAATCCTCATGTATGAGTCGGTAAGGCAGCAATATCAACGTTCGCTTTGAATAAAGTCAGAGATGAGCGGCAATGAATGAAACAGGAAGAATCGACGACGGCAGCTGTAAGTGCTTTAACTCAGTAACCGAGCGATCAAATATAAGAAAATAAAAAGAGCAAAATAAGAGAAAAATTAATTATAGAATAGAAATGGAGATAGGTTTATGCAAAGTCAATTGATGAAAATTTTGCAGGAAGCGAAAGAACAATTGCAGATGGCTTCCTCAATCCTTGAAGCGGAAGACATCAGAGTAAAGGTGCTTGGAAAAAAAGGCCAGCTTACGGAGATCCTGCGTTCCATGGGTTCTTTAAGCCCGGATGAAAGAAAGGATTTTGGGAAGGCTGCCAATAATGTGCGTGCTGAGATAGAGTCACTGCTGGAAGAAACGTTTACTGCCATGAAAGAGCACCAGAAAGCAGATAAATTTATAAAGGAGAAAATTGATGTGACGGAACCCGGGACCAAAATAAACCTGGGCGTGAAGCATCCTATCACCATCACTATAGATGAAATTTCCCGAATCTTTATGAGCATGGGCTTCAGCATTGCGGAAGGCCCAGAAGTTGAGACGGTTTTCAATAACTTCGATGCCCTGAATGCTCCTAAGAATCATCCTTCAAGAGATATGACGGATACCTTCTATATTACAGAGAATACCCTGCTCCGTACTCAGACCTCTCCGGTTCAGGCAAGAACACTGATGAAGGAGAATCCACCGATTAAGATTATCTCACCGGGACGCTGTTTCCGCTGTGATACGGCGGATGCAACTCATTCACCGATGTTCCATCAGGTGGAAGGACTCAATGTAGATGAGGGAATTACCATGGCGGATTTGAAGGGAACACTGAATTCCTTTGCCAAGCAGCTGTTCGGTTCCAGAGTAAAAACCAAGTTCCGCCCGCACTATTTCCCTTTCACTGAGCCCAGCGCAGAAATGGACGTTTCCTGTTTTAAATGCGGAGGCGCAGGCTGCAGATTTTGTAAAGGCAGCGGCTGGATCGAAATTCTCGGCTGTGGTATGGTTCACCCCAACGTGCTCAAGGTAGGCCATGTGGATACTGAAAAATATACGGGCTTTGCTTTTGGAATGGGCGTAGAGAGAATTGCGCTTCTGAAATATGAAATTGACGATATCAGACTGCTTTATGAGAACGATATGCGTTTCATCCAGCAATTTAAATGATTTGCGTTTCATAATGCAGCTCGAACAAGTCGATTTGAAATAGGAGGAAAAAAATATATGTTAGTACCTATCGATTGGTTAAAGGAATATACAGACATAAAAGTGGACGTTGATCTGTTCTGTGAAAGAATGATCATGTCCGGTTCGAACATTGAAACGGTGGAACGTTACGGTGAGGGCATCGAGAATGTTGTGGTTGGAAGGATCGTGGATATTGAAAAACATCCGGATGCTGATAAGCTTCTCGTCACTCAGATCGATATCGGCGAAGAAGCGCTTCTTCAGATCGTTACGGGAGCAACGAATATCTTTGAGGGGGCTTATGTTCCTGTGGTTCTGCACGGCGGAAAGCTGCCCGGCGACAAGGTAATCAAAAAAGGCAGGCTGAGAGGCGTTGAGTCCAACGGCATGCTCTGCTCTCCCGGTGAACTGGGCTTTGAAGATAAGGTGATTCCTGTTGCACTGAAGGACGGAATCTGGATTCTGGATAAGGAATATCCCCTTGGACAGGACATTGTGGAGGCTTTGGGACTAAAAAATTCAGTGGTTGATTTTGAAATCACACCCAATCGGCCTGACTGTCTTTCCATGATTGGTATGGGAAGAGAAGCAGCAGCGACCTTTGGAGGAACTCTGAAGTATCCTGAGACTGAGTGTCAAAAGGAAGAAGGCAAGGCGAAGGATTATATAGAGATTGAAATCAAAAAACCTGAGCTTTGCAGGCGTTATGTGGGAAGAATCGTAAAAGATGTAAAGATAGAGCAGTCCCCCTGGTGGCTGCAGAAAAGACTGATTTATTCAGGTATGAGACCCATTAACAACATCGTTGATATTACCAACTATGTCATGCTGGAATACGGTCAGCCAATCCATGCCTTTGATATCAGAGATATCGCGGACAGCAAAATTATCGTTGACACCGCAGAGGAAGGCGAAGTTTTTACCACCCTTGACGGAACCGAACGGAAGCTGACTGGCAATATGCTGCTGATTAAAGACGGCAAGCGCGGCGTTGCCATTGCAGGCGTCATGGGAGGTTTGAATTCTGAAATTAAGGAAGATACAGCTACGATCCTGATCGAGGCTGCAAACTTCAGCGGTGACAGCATCAGGGCAACTTCAAAAAAACTTGCGCTGCGTACCGAAGCGTCCTCTCGCTTTGAGAAGGGAATCGACCCTAATCTTTGCGAAACAGCAGCAGACAGGGTCTGCAAACTGATCGAGCTTCTGGGTGCGGGTACTGTAATCAAGGGTGCGGTGGATGTCTACCCGACGAAGCTTGATAATGATGCTGTAACGGTGCGGATTGACAGAATCAACAACATTCTGGGTACAGACCTTTCAGGCAAAGAAATGGAAGAGATTCTGGAAAGTCTCGAAATGGGCGTATCCAGACTGGGCAACACCATGAAGGTGACGCCGCCTACCATCCGTCAGGATCTCCAGGAAGAAATCGACATCGTAGAAGAAATCGCCAGAATTTATGGTTATGATAAATTACCTGTAACGTTGCCCAAGGGAAATGCCGAGGCTAAGAAGTCAAGGGAACGATCCCTGAGAGACAGAGCCAGAGAGCTTATGACCGCAATGGGAGCAAATGAGATCCAAACCTATTCCTTTGTCAGCCCAAAAGGCGTGGACAATGTAAGGATCGATGAAGATTCCTGGGAAAGGAATTTTGTACGTTTGATCAATCCTCTCGGTGAGGAAAACAGCGTCATGAGAACCATTCTTACGCCAAACATGATGGAAGTTCTTGGACGAAATTACTCCAGAAATATCAGTTCAGTAAAAGCCTTTGAAATCGGAAACACTTTCTTCAAAAATCTTGATGAAGAAGTAGCGCTTCCCGATGAGAGAGATTCTATGGCCATTGGCTGCTATGGAGAAGGAGAAAGCTTCTTTACACTGAAAGGCATGCTGGAGGAACTGTTTGCCTCTCTGGGAATCCGCGGAACGGTCTATGTACCGGAAAGCGATTACGGTGTCTACCATCCGGGTAGATGCGCAAGAATCAACTATAAAGATACAGAACTGGGCATTATGGGTGAAGTTCATCCTGATGTTGCAGAAAAATACGGAATTGGAACAAGAGTCTATTGCTGTGAGCTTGCCTTTGATCAGGTTATCCGTCATGCGGATACTACTAAGTTCTATAAGCCGCTTCCCAAATACCCGGCGATTTCAAGAGATATTGCGCTGCTGGTGAAAGAAGAAGTTTACGTAGCCGAAATTGAGAGTATCATCAAAGAAATCGGCGGCAAACTTTTGGAAAGCGTCTCCCTGTTTGATGTTTACAGAGGAAAACAGGTTCAGGAAGGAAGAAAGAGCGCAGCCTTCGCATTGAAGTATCGTGCTGCTGACCGAACACTTACCGACGAAGAGGTGGTAAAGGTTCATCAGAAGGTTCTTGATGCTTTGAAAGAGAAACTGGATGCGGTACTCCGTGAAATGTAACGGAAGAAAAATGTTACGAAATCGAAATTACTGATGTGAAATCCGCCGTTTTTGCACTTATAGAGAGCATAGGCGGCGGTATCCAAGTATGTTATCATGGATTCTGAGGTGTTTCCATCAGAAAACCGTAAAATAGGTATATTGTTTCTATACTATGAATAAGGGCAGATTGCGGTTTCTGTGAAATGACCCGGATAAAAAGGGGGGAAAAGCATGGAGGATAACAATAAGGTAACGGTTAAAATCTATGGGCAGGAATACACTATTGCAGGAAATACGCCCAGAGAACACATCATGCGGGTTGCCGACTACGTCAATACCAAAATGCATGAAATTGCCAGGGCTCTGCCTACGGGTTCCGTATCATCACTGGCGGTTTTGTCCGCCGTTAATGTAGCCGACGATTATTTTACCGCTGTGGAAAGGCTTAACAGCCTCAAGCTGCAGAATGAACAGCTAGAGAAGGACTCCAAGCACTATGTTCAGCTCTGGGATGAAGCAAAAAAGAGCTTCTTGCAGTACAAGGAGGATGCCCAGGCGAGCATTGAACAGAGGGAGGAACTTCAGAGACTTTTCAACGAAAAAACTGTGGACCTTGACCGGATGACCACTACCTACAGACAACTGGAAGAAAAATATACAGCTCTGCTCAGTAAGAATGAAGAGCTTTCAAGCAGGCTAAAGACACAGCAGGAAGATAAGGCTGTAGAGTCGTCTGCAATGAAGGAACTGGAAGCGAAGTGCAAGGATATGGAAAACAGTTTCTTTGACATTCAGATGGAGAACATTCGCCTGAAGGGTGAGCTGGAACGATACAAAAAGATGGTGGACTAAGGTAATCTGGACTTGAATGGAATGTTCAGCCGTTTGAGTCACAATTACAGCAGTAATGGATAACAATACATAAGGAAACGCTGATTCATTACGTACGTATACTCCATTAAATCAGCGCTTTATAAAACCATCTGCCAACTCGGATTGATCGGGTATTAAGGATAAAAAATGAACGAAAAAACCTATCGCGTTTTAGAATATCATAAAATATTGGAGCTTTTACAATCAGAAGCGGCTTCCGTCATCACAAAAAAAGCGGTGGCAGAAATGAAGCCTTCTCTTGATGTGTACTTGATTCAGGAATTGCTGGCGGAAACCACAGAGGCGGTTTCCGTTATTATGCGTAAAGGAGCACTGCCGCTGGGCAGCTTTTATGACATCAAAAACAGCATCCATCAGGCAGACAAGGGAAGTTCTCTGACCATGAAGCAGCTTCTAGAGATTCTGTACAACCTGCAGGTTGTGCGGAACGCCGCGGCGTTTTTGAAGAGTGATCTGCCGGAACTCCCCATCATCAAAGGGCTGGCGGAGGTCCTGAGCGTCCAGAAACGTCTTGAAGATGACATTGACCGATGTATCATCTCTGAAGATGAAATGGCAGACGCTGCAAGTGCAGAACTGAAAAACATCAGGAGAAGCATCCAGCGCCAAAATGAAGCGATCCGTGCAAAGATCAGTCAGATTCTGAACTCATCGGAAAACAAAACCATTCTTCAGGACGCCATCGTGACCATGCGACAGGGCAGATATGTCGTGCCGGTCAAACAGGAGCACAAAGCCAGATTCTCCGGTATTGTTCACGATCAGTCGTCTACCGGCGCAACGTTGTTCATCGAGCCTCAGGCTGTGGTCAATCTCAACAACGAACTGAGAGAACTTGAACTGGCTGAAAAGGTTGAGATAGAGCGAATCCTGGCAGAACTGTCCGCCTCAGTTGCGGAAGTTCGGGACGAGCTTCTAAACAATCAGGATATTTTGCTGAAGCTGGATTTCATCTTTGCAAAGGGAAGACTTTCTGTAAAGCTTAAGGGGGCAGAACCTTCTATTAATACCGAGGGAGCACTTCGGATTAAAGATGGAAGGCATCCGCTGATTCACAAGGACAAAGTAGTTCCCATCAGCATTGAGATCGGGAAGAAGTTTAATACACTTGTAATCACCGGACCAAATACCGGCGGCAAGACAGTTACTTTGAAGACAGTAGGGCTCTTTGCACTCATGACCCAGTCTGGTCTTCACGTTCCTGCTGGTTACGGCACTGAGATGCCCGTATTTCAGAAGGTTTTTGCAGATATTGGTGATGAGCAGAGTATTGAGCAGAGTCTAAGTACTTTTTCTTCTCATATGAAGAATATCGTGGATATCGTAAACAATTCCGGTAAAGATACGTTGGTACTGGTGGATGAGCTTGGGGCCGGAACTGATCCCACTGAAGGTGCAGCCTTAGCAATTTCCATCCTGGAGCACCTGAGAGATAAAGGTGTCAAGACCATTGCAACAACGCACTATACCGAACTAAAAAAATATGCAATTGCAACAAAAGGCGTCGAAAATGCTTCCATGGAATTTGACGTGGAAACCCTGAGTCCAACGTACCGGCTTTCTATCGGCACACCGGGCAAATCCAACGCATTTGAAATTTCAGAAAAACTGGGCTTAAAACCAGTGGTGATCAAACATGCCAGGGGCATGCTGGAAAAAGGCGATATCGAGTTCGAAGAGGTTATTACCACAATTGAGCAGGATCGCAAGCAGGCGGAATCGGAACGGGATGAAGCCATTCTGATGAACCTTGAAATGAAGAGACAAAAGGAGCAGTTCGATAAAGAAAGAACCAAAATGGAGGAGCAAAAGGAGAAAATCCTCAGCAAAGCCAGAGAAGAAGCAAGAGATATGCTAAGGGAAGCAAAGGAACTTGCGGATCAGGTTCAGAAAGAACTGCGGGAACTGGAAAAACAGCAAAATTCAGGAGATAGAAACAAACGATACGAGGAAGCAAGGCGCAAGCTGCGCGAAACCTCTGACAAGTATAGAGAGAAGATCGTTACGGCGGAAAATCCCAATCCTGTACGAGCAGACGAATTAAAGGTCGGGGACCGGGTTAAGGTTTTGAGCCTCGATCAAAAAGGCAATGTTTTGACTTTGCCCGATGATAAGAATGAATTGTTGGTTCAGGTAGGACTTCTTAAGATCAATGTCAATCTGGACAATATCTCCATCATTCAGGACGGCACCAAGAAAAAGGATAATAAGACCTCTCGATACGGGACACTTTACCGGAGCAAGGTGCAGAATATCTCCATAAGTATCAACGTTCGGGGGAGCATTCTGGATGATGCGCTGATGGATGTGGATAAATATCTGGACGATGCGTATATTGCCGGACTGAAAGAAGTCACTATCATACATGGCCGGGGGGAAGGTATCCTCAGAGAAGGCATTCACCAGCTGCTGAAGCATCACAAGCATGTTTCGAAATATCGCAAGGGTGCTTATAACGAAGGCGGAGACGGGGTTACTGTTGTCGAATTAAAGTGAACAATATCTGATTTCAAAAACGCTCATCCGTTCCCAAAACTTTCGATCGCTGTCCGTGTCATATTATCCAAGTTGATAAACAGACTGGGAGATGAGCATATCTGGTGAAGAAAACGTCCGAGTCCGTAAATTTACCGTATAGAAGAATCATAAAATTTACGGATGAGCGTTTTCGTAAGCAGATATGCTCATTGAGATATGCTCATTGAGATATGCTAACCTTGATTTTTAGGAAAGGACAACAAGATGTATTTAATCAGCGCGTGCCTGGCGGGGGTTAATTGTCGGTACAATGGGGGCAATAACCAATGTGACTGGGTAAAACAATTTATGAAAGATAAGGATTGTCTATTGGTATGCCCTGAAGAAATGGGAGGGCTTTCAACGCCCAGACCTCCATCAGAGCGAATCGGCAGCAAAGTCATATCCAAAGACGGGCAGGACGTCACCGATAATTTTTTAACAGGCGCTGAAAAAAGTATTCAGAAAGCAGAAGAAACTGCCGCAGAGCTGGAACAGGAAATTGCAGGAAACTGATGCAGATCAGTTTATATAAATGGAAAAAATCGTATATTAAGGAGGATGGATTCATGATAAATTTTAAAGAGAAAATAGCCGGAGTTCTGGCGGAAGCCATAGAAGGACTTGCTCAGGAAGAAATCAAGGATATGTTGGAAATTCCTGCAGACAGCAAAATGGGGGACTATGCATTTCCATGTTTTAAACTTGCTAAGGTGATGAGAAAGGCTCCGCCGATGATTGCTCAGGGAATTGCGGAAAAATTGCAGGGCAATGAATTGTTTGCCAAAGTGGAGAGTGTCAACGCCTATGTAAATATGTTCCTTTCGAGAGATGTTTTCGTAAAGGAACTGGTATCCGGTGTTGCTGCGGATCAGGATCGTTACGGCAGCAGTGACGTGGGTCAGAACAGAAAGGTCATCGTAGAGTTTTCTTCCCCGAATATTGCGAAGCCGTTCCATATCGGACATATCAGAAGTACCGTAATCGGAAATTCCATTTATAAAATATATGATTTCCTCGGTTATGACACGGTAAGAATCAATCATCTGGGTGATTATGGCACCCAGTTCGGAAAGATGATCGTAGCCTATAGAAAATGGGGGAATGAAGCTGATGTAACCAATGAGCCTATCAAAACACTTTTGGGTTACTATGTGAAATTCCACGAGGAAGCAGAAAACGATCCTTCTCTTGAGAATGAAGCGAGAGATGTATTTACGAAGCTGGAAAACGGAGAAGCAGAAGAGACAAGACTCTGGCAGTGGTTCCGGGACGAAAGTCTAAAGGAGTTCAACCGGGTCTACCAGATGCTTGGGATTGAATTTGATTCCTATGCGGGTGAAAGCTTCTATTCTGACAAGATGGACCGCGTTGTAGGCATGCTGAAGGATTCCAGCCTGCTGAAGGAATCGGAAGGCGCACAGATCGTTGATCTTGAGGAATATAACATGTCACCGGCACTGATTACCAAGAAGGACGGTTCTTCTCTGTATATTACCAGAGATATTGCTGCTGCCGTATACAGAAAAGAAAATTACGATTTCTATAAGAATTTATATATTGTTGCATCCCAGCAGAACCTTCATTTCCAGCAATGGATCAAAATTATCGAGCTTTTGGGATTTGACTGGGCAAAAGATTGCGTGCACATTCCATTTGGACTTGTAAGCCTTGAGGAAGGAACCATGTCCACAAGACACGGCAGAGTTGTCTTCCTGGAAGAAGTTCTGAATCGTGCAGTAAATCAGACAAAAGAGATCATTCTGGAAAAGAACGTCAACACGGACAATCTGGATGTGACTGCAAAGCAGGTTGGTATCGGCGCTGTAATCTTCCAGGAACTTTCCAACAACAGAATCAAGGATTACGTATTCTCCTGGGATAAAGTACTGAACTTTGAAGGGGAAACGGGACCGTATGTTCAGTATACACATGCAAGAGCAGCCAGCCTTCTTCGAAACGGCGCCGAAAGCACAGCCAAAGCCCTTGCAGCTCCAGATAAGGCCAATATGAGCTATATCACCGGGGACAGTGCTTACGAACTGGCGAAACTGGTTTACAGGTTCCCAAGCGTAGTACTGGATGCGGGAGAAAAATATGAACCTTCCGTCGTTACAAGGCATATCGTAAATATAGCGCAGAGTTTCAATAAGTTCTACCATGATGAGCACATTCTGGTGGAAAACGAAGAGGAGAAGCAAGCGAAGCTGCTGCTGGTCTATGCCGCTAAACAAACGATTCAGAACGGACTTAAGCTTCTCGGAATGGAAGCTCCGGAAAGAATGTAAGCGTAAAGCAGCGGGAAAAGGACAGAATAAAAGCGCAGGACAGGTGAGAACCGGACAGAATGTAAGCGCAAAGAAAGGATGTTACCATAATGAGATATGAAGGCAGTGTTTATAGACCGCCCAGCGAGGCTTACAGCCTCATTATACAGGTCACAATTGGGTGCGCCCATAACAAATGTACCTTCTGCAGTATGTTTAAGGATAAAAGGTTTCGGGTCAGAAATATCAGCGAAGTTTTAGAGGATCTGGACAGCGCCAGACAGCATTATAGGAGGATCAACCGGATCTTTCTTGCAGACGGCGATGCGCTGGTTTTGCAGAACAAGGATTTACTGGTGATTCTGGATTATATCAAAAAACTGTTTCCGGAATGTGAAAGAGTCGGTATCTATGGCTCTCCCCAGGATATCCTGAGAAAATCCCACGAAGACCTTGTAGAATTGAGAGAGCATGGGATTGGAATCATCTATATCGGTGCCGAATCAGGCAGTGACAGGGTTCTGAAAGCTGTGAACAAGGGTGCCACAAGAGCAGATATTATTGAGGCGGTTAAACGTGTTGAGGCTTCGGATATCCCGTCATCTGTGACGTTCATATCCGGTCTTGCAGGGAAAGAAGGCTGGGAGGATCATGCCATCTCAACAGGGACGATGATCAGTGAGATGGAACCTTCTTACGTGGGACTGCTGACATTAATTACTGAACCGGGTGCTGAAATGCACCGGGATATTGCAGAAGGGCGTCTCAAATTGCTTTCCCCCGTGGAAGTACTTAAGGAGACAGAGCTGCTTCTCGAACATGCAAATGTGAACAAAACCTGCGTATTCCGCAGCAATCATGCATCCAATTACGTGTCGCTGAAAGGGGATCTTCCTCAGGACAAGGAATTGATGCTCAGCCAGCTGCGAACAGCAATGAACCACGCAGATATGCTGAAGGATGACCGATTCCGTATGCTATAGCAGCATGCCGATTATACTGAAGCATGAAATTACCGCAACGGAGACCGGATATGAAAATTTTACTTACCACGCTGAATTCCAAATATGTGCACTCCAATCTGGCATTGAAATATCTCTATGCCAGTGCGGAGAATTGCAGACGAAATATCGATATTCAGGAATTCACCATTAATAATGATGACGATTACATATTAACAGAGCTGATTCGCAAGGATTACGACCTGATTTGTTTTTCCTGTTACATCTGGAATATTGAAAAGACCCTCTATTTAGTTGAGACGCTAAAGAGAGCCAAGCCCGACCAAAAGATCTTATTCGGAGGTCCTGAAGTCAGCTATGATGTTGTCCCTTTCATGAGCAGATATAAATTTGTGGATTTTATCATTTCCGGTGAAGGGGAAGGTCCCTTCAGTGAATTTACAGAAAGTATGATATCGGGAAAGCCAGAACTTGATCGGATCAGAGGTCTGACTTACCGAATCGACGGAAAAATTTATGTCAATCCGCCGGCTCCTCCGTTGGTCTTTGAATCGGTCCCATTTCCTTATTTAAGTCTGGTGTGTGAAGAGGACAAGATCATGTATTACGAGTCCTCAAGAGGCTGCCCTTTTCAATGCAGCTACTGCCTTTCTTCCATTGAGCGCAAGGTCAGAACCCTGCCTATGGAACGGGTTCGCTCAGATTTAAGTTATTTTATTTATAAGCAGGTTAAACAAGTAAAGTTCATCGACCGAACCTTCAACTGGGACAGGCGAAGGTGCATTGAGATTATGAAATACCTGATAAGCAGCGACAACGGAGTGACTAATTTTCACTTCGAGCTCTGCGGAGATCTGGTGGATGAAGACCTGATCAGCTTACTATCAAAGGCTAGACCGGGGCTGTTTCAATTTGAAATCGGTGTTCAATCCACTCATGAAAAAACTCTTGCAGCATGCAATCGGAGCAGTAATTTTCCCAAGCTTGCAGAGAATGTGAAGCGGCTGAAAGCAGCTGGAAATATTCATCTTCATCTGGACTTAATCGCGGGACTGCCTTATGAGGATTATGCCTCATTTAGAAATTCCTTTAACGATGTCTATGTACTGAAAGCGGATCAACTGCAGTTAGGCTTTCTCAAGCTGATCAAAGGAGCTCCCATCAGGGGGCAGACCGAGGAGCACGGTTACGTTTACAGGAGCAAGGCTCCGTACGAGATCATTTCAAATAACTATATGACTGCGCTGGACTTGGTTCGCTTAAAGAAGATGGAGAATCTTCTTGATCTGTATTATAATAGAGGTGGGTTCCACCGAACGCTGGACTTTTGTATGGATAGTCTTGAGATGACTCCTTTTGATTTTTATGAAGAGTTTGCTGACTATTATTATCTGAAAGGCTTTCAACACAAGTTTCATAAAAAGGAGGATCTATATCGTATTTTCCTCCTCTATGCAGGCTGGAAGGAACGTTTTATTCCAAATATAAAAGACACAATCAAAGAGCTGCTCACACTGGATATGAAGGAAATCCTCAATCCGGACGCGGTTAAAAAATTTGAGAGAAAGGGATGGGAAATCCTGTAGGTGAAATGATGCAATTTCTAAAGAAAAAAGAAGACAAGATTGAAACACCCCAGAAGAATCCGGAAGAGTATGATATCAAGGAGCGTCCGGACCGAGTCGGAAAATATCTCAAAAAATATACTAAAAACTTTATTTTTGATGAATTCAGCGAGGACTATATAAAGCGAACCAATCTCGAATACATGCGAGGTGTTCCAATTCCTCTCCGCAAAGAAGACCTGGAAGAGTTTAAGGGAGGAGAAGGCATCAAGATACAGTATCTTCAGGAAAATGTGGCATGGATCATGGGAATCGATCCAAAGTTTCAATACGTGGAGCAATATCTGAAAATGCTTTCCGGCTTCGCGCCCAAGCGAATTGTCAATGCTCTTGTGAAAAAGGGAAGAGACCTTGCGGAAATGAAAGATTTTGATGCGGCCGCGATTCACTTCCGGGCAGCACTTTGTATTCTTCCTGACAATATTCATGCAATGTACAGCTATGCGAGAGTCTGCAGAGAGCTTTACCTCTCCAGCAACAATGCGGAATATATCGGACGTTTTAAAGCCGAGTCCATCGAATTTTTTGAGCTTCTGGTTGACTTCTATCCACGATATAATCAGTCCTATTATTATCTCGGGTACGCGTACCTGAATATGGGCCTTTATATCAAGGCGAAACTTACTTGGGAGCAGTTTTTGAAGCGAAACGGCAATCTGAAAGACAAAAAAGAGATTTCCGAACGACTGCGGCAGCTTGAACAGCCTGTAAAGATTGAAGAAGGCTGCAATGCGGTGCTTTCGGGAAGATATGAACTTGGAATTGATATCTTGGAGCCCTTTGTCAATACAAAATTTAATGACTGGTGGCCCATGTCCTACTACCTTGGGATCGCATATCTGAGAACCGGGAATCGAAAAGATGCTGTTACAAACTTTAAACATGTTCTGACGATTAATCCTTCTCATGTGGAATCCATGGAGGAGCTGGCAGATATTTATGCTGAAAGCAAGGACAAAGAAAACGAAACAAAATATAGAAAAAAAGCCGAACTGATCAGGTCCGGCGGCCATAAAGAAAAGAACTGAAAGAAGAAGCAGAATCCAGCTGGACTGAATCATTCCAATTTGGCAGAACAGGAATACAGCACTTCGGGCTAAAGCTGGGCAATCACTGTATGGCATCTTCCGGACCTTTTGTTCTCGTAAATCTGGAATGATGCCCTTAGGCAAGGGAGGATATTGAATGAAACAACTGATGACAGGAAATGAAGCCGTGGCCAGAGGGGCCTTTGAAGCAGGTTTAACCTTTGCTTCTGCTTATCCGGGCACTCCCAGCACGGAGATTCTTGAAAATATGGTGCAGTATAAGGATGATATTTACTGCGAATGGGCCCCCAACGAGAAGGTCGCTCTTGAAGCAGCAATTGGTGCATCCATTGCAGGAGCACGTTCCATGGCAGCAATGAAGCATGTGGGTGTCAATGTTGCCGCCGATCCGCTGTTTACCTTTGCCTATACTGGCGTAACCGGAGGCTGCGTTCTTGTATCTGCTGATGATCCCGGAATGCACAGCTCCCAGAATGAACAGGACAACAGAAACTATGCTACAGCAGCAAGAGTTCTTATGCTTGAGCCTTCCGACAGTCAGGAATCAAAGGATTTCATGAAGCTTGGACTTGCGCTGAGCGAACAATTTGATACACCGGTTATGCTGAGAATGACAACAAGGGTCTGTCACAGCAAGAGCCTTGTCAGCCTTGAGGATCGGATTGAAACTGCCCTCGTTCCATATGAAAAAAAGATCGCCAAATATGTTGCGACTCCTGCCAACGGAAAGGCACTGAGAAGAACGCTCATCGACCGCTTAAAGCGCATGGAGGAGTATTCCAATACTGCTGAGATTAATCATGCAGAATATAACGACGCTGAAATAGGTGTCATCAGTTCCGGCGTTGCTTACCAATATGCAAGAGAAGTTTTTGGGGAAAAGGCTTCTTACTTAAAGCTGGGTATGACTTTTCCGATGCCTATGGAAAAGATCAGGGAATTCGCCGGCAAAGTAAAAAAACTATACGTTATTGAGGAGATGGACCCCTATATTGAAAATCATTTGAAGATGGCAGGAATCTCCTGCATCGGTAAAGAGCTGATCCCTGAGATGGATGAACTGAATACGGATATTGTCCGGAAGGCAATTTTCGGAATCGCAGCAGAAACACTCCAATCAGAAAAAAAAGCTGTGGTCAGACCACCGTCACTTTGTGCAGGATGTCCTCACAGAGGCTTCTTCTACGCTTTAAAAAAGAAAAAGAACATCATCATTACCGGTGATATCGGCTGCTATACCCTTGGTTCCGCAGCACCTCTTTCTGCAATGGATACCTGTATCTGCATGGGCGGAAGTATCAGTGCAGGCCATGGTGCAGCGCAGGCGCTGAAGAAGAATGGTTCAGACCTCAAGGTTGTTTCCGTCATCGGCGATTCTACATTCTTCCACACCGGAATCAACAGTCTGATGGATGCGGTTTACAACAAAGGAAACAGCGTCACAGTCATACTGGATAACAGAATAACAGGCATGACAGGCCATCAGGAAAATCCGGGAACAGGTTTTACCCTCATGGGAGAACCAACCGTAGAAGTTGATATCCCGCTGCTCTGTAAGGCGATTGGTATGAAAGACGAAAATGTTTATACCGTTAACCCCCTGGATCTGAAAGTGACAGATCAGGCGCTGTCAGATGCGCTTGAAAAGGATGAACCTACGGTTATTATCGCGAAATGGCCTTGCATCCTCAAGCGTTTCAGCGAACAGGATAAAAAGGAGTTCGATCTTACCCCCAAAAAGTGCGAGATCGATCAGGAAAAGTGCAAAAAATGCAAATCCTGTGTGAAGACGGGATGTCCTGCGATCTTCTCCGGAGATCAGATCACCATAAATCCCGATGCATGCACTGGCTGCAGCATCTGTAAACAGGTATGTCCCTTTGATGCGATTCAGGAGGTGAAATAAATGAGTGAGGTAAAAAATATCCTTCTTGTCGGTGTTGGCGGGCAGGGAACAATCCTGGCCAGCAAGATTCTTTCAGAGGGTCTGGCACAGGCGGGTTATGACGTAAAGATGTCTGAGATCCATGGTATGTCCCAAAGAGGCGGTAACGTCAGCACGCAGATCCGCTTTGGTAAAAAGGTGTACTCTCCCATCGTAGGGAAAGGGGAAGCGGATGTGATTGTAGCTTTTGAGAAGATGGAAGCACTGCGCTGGATCGAGTATTTGAAGCAGGGTGGCAGGATGGTTATCAATGATTTTGAGATTCCATCGGTTCCAATTCAGCAAGGGATCGCAAAATATCCTGAAGGTATTTTGGAGGAACTGGTACATAATGCAAAGGTGTCGGTGTTTAAGGCCGGAGAAATCGCCTCTGAGCTCGGAAATTCCAAGACAATGAACATTGTCCTTCTGGGAGCGCTAACGAAGGCTATGGACATTCCTGGCATCGATTGGGAAGAGGTCATTCGTCACAGTGTGAAACAGGGCTTTGAAGAGATCAACATCAAAGCGTTCCGTGCAGGTGCTGATCAGGTAGCTTAGTTTATTCTGTTTCA
>JARBUO010000173.1 GCA_029239605.1 Bacillota bacterium
AGTTGTATAATTTTTTCAGACATGTTCCTTAGCCTCCTTTGGCAATTTGGTTTGTGGTGAATTAATTTTACCAAACGGCTTTGGGCATGTCTATTTTTTTACCCTTTATTCAATTTGCGCAACTTATTGTACCTCATCTCCTATAGTGTTTTCACTATATAACCTGAGGGCTTCCCCTATAAATTTTGTTGCACCCTTGCCGTACTTTTCGTCATAGACTTTTGTAAACATGGGTTTCGTCAGGTACATGTCCGCCATCATTCCCCAGTAATTCTCTCCCATATCCATCTTGACAATTTTACTGTGCTCTTTGAGCATTTCATCCATTTCTTTTACGATTCCCTGAATATCTGATGAAGAAGGGTTTTTACTCATATCAGATATTAATCGTTCCATTAATCGATCTGCTTGAGCTGAATACTCATCAATATTCTCTTTCATCGTTTGAAATCCTTCCATAATTGTTGGCAGATTCTCAAGGTTATTTTTTATTGCTTCAGTGTATTTTTCGATACTGCCAAACTGCTGAATTGCCATTTTAGCGCCCTCAAGCTCTTTAGATTTCATTGTCTCAATGATCGTATCAAATTTTTCTATGCCGCCATAATATTTGATGATATCACTCTCATGTTCTTGCTTAAATGTTTCCAGTACATTGAAATATTCACTCATGTCGAATTCTTTAAAACTCATTTTGTTACCGCCTTTCAGTTTTTCTTCTATAAGTGTAATGAGTTCGTTCAGTCGGTCTCGTTTCAGTAATAGTAACTCTTTTTGCTTATGGAGCGTATGAACCTTGTCGTACTGTGAACTGTCCAAAATTTCGCGAATGTTTTTCAGTGGAACGTCCAGCTCCTTAAAAAATAGGATTTGCTGCAAGATTTCAAGGGATTCATCCCCGTATAGCCTATAGCCTGCTTCTGTTATTGAACTCGGCTTTAGCAGGGCGATCTTATCATAATAGTGCAGCATACGAACACTGATGCCCGTTAAATCCGAAACTTGTTTAATTGTTCTCATCTCAATATGCGCCTCCTGTCCGTATTCTCCTCAATATGTGTGCCTCTTGTCTGCTTGATTATATCGTACACTATGACATGATGTCAGGGTCAATACTTTTCCTTAAGATTATTTTTGTAAATTCAGCTGATTATTACGCGGGGATTGTAATCGTTTTACAGGTTTATTAACATAGAACAGATTGATGAAGAAGAAACGTTTACATTTCTGGAGCGGGATGTTAAAATCGAAGCGATGAGAAGCACGATCCCAATATCGAAACAAGCTGACCATGGACAGACTACGCTTCGAAAGCATCCTAAGTGAGCTTTGTTAATCCTAAAACGATAATTGCGATACTTGCGGCCAGTTTTAATTTGTTTTCTGAAATAAACTTTCCCAGAAACTTGCCGATGAGCTAACCGGATAACAGGAGCAGAGAGTTGATTGAAGCTGTCAAAATCAAAAACCATATTAAATCAATCCGATAAGCTGCCAGGGTTAGGCCTACCGTTAATGCATCAATCGAAAGCGCCAAACCGATATAAACTGTGATATTTTGATTTTTCTCAATCCATAGTTTACTCCGACACTGAGACTGTCAATATTTAACGACAGCGCAAGCAGAAATGCATACATGATAAATACCTCCGTTATATCTTAACGGTAACAGTCTATATGCCAGCACAAAATTGGGTGCTATTCAATCTGAAGGAGGGTAATGCCATGTCATTCCTTATCAAAAAGCTGCCAATGGAGCAGATGGATCATGTTCTAGCTTTCTTAGAAGAAGTCTTTGCGGGTGAGCAGAACATTCCCGCAGCGCTGAACAACATTTCAGAAGACTTAAAACCAATCTGGTGGTATGTGGAATATGAATCAGAAATGGCAGGTGTCATTGCAGGCTGGATTGAAAATGATGCATGGCATTTGGGAAGATTTGCAGTGAGCCGCGAATTAAGGGGTTTGGGGATCGGAAAACAGTTGATTACATTCGCACTGACTGAAATCTTTAAACACGGTGCGGAGGATATCATAACAGAAGCAAGGGATGTTTCAGTGGCGATCCTGAAAAAACTAGGCGGGAAAGTGACAGGGGAGCCAATTAATTTTTATGGAGAACCGGTTACGCCCATGATAATCGAAAAGGAAGCATTTTTCGAATCCGTTTCAGAATCGAAGGAACGAAATAAAGAACAGGAGCAAAAAAATGAGCCAAATTGTCGTGGTTAAAAATAAAAGAAGAGCCATTTTCATTATTACCTTAATCGCTTTAGTTATATTCGCTGCTGCTGTTCTCCTGCTCGTGGGGAAGTTTTCTGACCAGGACTCCCGGGATGATTTTTTTACAGGAGAGTTCACAACTGCTGATTTTGTAAGAGATTATGTGCCTAAGCCATTTGATCCTGTAGTATTGGATGAGACTTTAAAGTATCCAGGAAAATGGAAGGGAAATGTTTGGCCGGGACTTTCGCAGGAATTGGAGGGAATGGGCTGGACCATATATGACGCTATGGGTGCGGTAAAGTACTATCAAAAGGAGGTTGATGGTAAAGTCTATCGATTTGTTGTTTCGGTAACAGAGGAAGGCGGACCGGAAGAAAAGGAGGCAGCCACCATTGTCCGATTCAGCCTTCTGGAGGATGAAGGGGTTAAAGAGTAAATGAATAACGCTCAGTCAGCGCTGAAATTTCAGACTGACTGAGCTTTTTTTGGGCGATAGCATCGCGATATGGAATTTTTTCTTTGATTTTGTCGAAAAGTGCTTTCAAATGCTGTAGAATTGACGCGGAAAAGAATGTAGCATAGTATTGGAAAAATTATCCGGGAGATTTGCTATGAGGAAAAAATATTTATTCTATATTCTAATGGTAACCATTAATTTGCTGCCGGTAGTACCAATGTCGATCAAAGGGATTATCGGTTTGGCCTTCATTGCGGTAAGCAGTGTAGAGGCTGGGGTAAAAAGCGGACTTAAAACTGCGGGCATTTTGATCCTGATTGATTCACTCTACTATATACATGGAATCAATGTCGATTTTAAATATGCCTTTGCATCGATGTTTCTAGGGACAGCAGCCTACTTATTTACGGCATGTTTTCTTGGCAGAAGCATGGAAAAACTGTTGAAAAAGAACAAGCAGCTGCTTCATGAAGCCCAAGTCAGAAAAAAGACAGAAGAAGAACTAATAGAAAAAAATGCAATTTTACAGACTTTAATGAGCGCATTGCCTACACCGATCTGCATCAAAGATCTGGATTGTCGGTATGTGGGCTGCAACCATGCCTTTGCTCAGTGGTTTGGCTGTGATGAAGAGGAGCTTAACGGCAAGAATGTGTTCGATTTGATGGAGCCGGAACAGGCAATGGTCTATAACAGCATGGATTTAGAGCTCTTAAGGAAACATACCCCGCAGGTTAAAGAGACCTTCGCAACGCCGCTTGATGGTACAACACGAAACGTGATTTGTCTGAAAGCCGTTATTGTCAATGAAGAGGAGCACCCCAGCGGTATCGTGGTTGTAATGCATGATATTACGGACCAGAAAGAGCGGGAAAAATTAAAGCTCAGTATGATAGAGGAAGAGCTGGTTCTCAATGAAACGAAGAAGTATGACCGTCTAAAGTCCGAGTTTTTCATGAATGTCTCTCATGAACTCAGGACCCCCTTGAATGTGATTCTGGGTGCGATCCAGCTGATGGAACTACAAAATGCAGGGTGTGAAGCGGTGCGCGTAGATAAGCTTAAGAAAAATATCATGAGTATTAAACAAAACAGTCTTCGTTTGCTTCGACTGGTAAACAATCTGCTGGACGCATCAAAAATTGACGATCATATCTATGAGATTCGCTGTAAGAATTGGAATGTCGTTTATTTAGTAGAGGAAATTGTGCTGTCTGTTGCAGATTATGCAAAAATCAAAGGCATTCATCTTGAGTTTGATACAGAATTTGAGGAGAAGGTGATTGCCTGCGATGAGGAAAAGATTGAAAGAATCATGTTAAACCTACTGTCCAATGCGATAAAATTCACACCCAATGGTGGCAGAATATTTGTAAATATCGGTTCAAAAGAGGGCTTTTTATACATAAAGGTTAGCGACACCGGAACAGGAATTCCGGTAGAAAAACAAATGGGTCTGTTCCAGCGGTTCTTTCAGGCCAGCCCCATGTTGACCAGGACACATGAAGGCAGCGGAATTGGCCTCAGCCTTGTAAAGTCTCTCGTAGAGGTACACGGAGGAAGCATCTCTGTTGAAAGTGAAGAGGGGGCAGGAACTACCTTTAGCGTATACCTTCCGGACAGAGTTTTGGAAGAGCACGAAATTTCTACAGTAAATACAGCGGTCAATCGGATGAGCTTTGAAAAAATCCAACTGGAACTTTCCGATATTTATTCTGCCAGAGAAAGTATGATTAGCTGAAACTCCCCTCCTTTGACAAGGCATAACACGCCTGAAGCAGTGAAATTTGAACGCCTTATAAAAAGTCCCGGATTGCTGCGCTTCATTGAGAAGCACATCCGGGACTTTTGTTAAGGTGTGTTAATGTCTGACTTTATTTGGCTAATTTAAGCCGCGATAGTATTCCTTAAAAAAACCCTTCAGAGAGTTGACCAGCATGGAAAGCTTGATAAATTCCGTAATCTGCGCCTGAACTGTTGCTGATTTTGATTCAAAAAACGAATTAGCATATCCCAAGTCCAGACTCGCTGCATCAGAAACCTCTCCAGAGTAGAAAGCATTATTATTGAGTGATAATATTTCATCTTTGGATAAACCGTTTTCAACTTCAAGCTGTGCCAGCAGGGCACCTCTGATATGGCTGAGGCATTCATCTCCATACTCTACACAGAATTCGCAGAATCGGATCAAATCATCTTTTGTGGAAAAACCTGCGGATCGATGGTTCTTTCCTGTTTTGCTGCAGTAAAGATCTGCAAAACCATCATATCCACACCGCATGAAGCTGGAGGCGATCAAGGAAAGTGACTCGCAGCCTTCAACAACATACTTTTGTTCCAAATTTTCGTCACTCATAATGGACATCAGCCTGTTTGCTTCTATGATGATTCTGTCTGGTGCAATGATACTTCTGCTGCAGGCAGCCAGGAGTTCTTCCATGGTGTTTACAAAAGAATTACCATCGTTCATTCAGCTATCCCCCCTTAATCCCTATTGAGAACCCGGAACATTCTTCAAACATACAAAGAACCGGGCCCTATCTACAGTATAGCATATGATCAATGACCGTCAATTGATCAACCTTCCGGTTAAAAAGCCCAAAATCGACAGATTTCAAGGCTTGTACCGTTCCGGCAAGGGAGCATCCTCTTTTCTTTATGCCGTTTTGCGCAGGGCGTATCCATCTTTCTTTATGCGTTCTTTATTCTGACCTTTCGTTTCTTTACACTTCCTTAATCTCTTTATTTCTATAATGAAGATACAAAAGGGAAATTAAGATAGAAACGGAGTGTGATTCTATGGACATTGTTTTGTCTGTTTCGGCGGTTCTGGCCCTTAGCCTGCTGATCTTTTTATTTTATGTATTATTCAGGGGAGAGAAATTATGAGTATGATCTTAATTCAGTATATCTTCTTTATTGGATTGCTGGTTCTTCTGTCTATTCCGCTAGGCGGATATATCTATCGGGTGATGTCGGGACAGCGGGTTTGTCTGTCAGGCGTCATTGAGCCTCTTGAGCACGGCATTTATCGGGCAATGGGTCTCCGGCCCGACAGAGAAATGACCGCCGGAACATATTTTACCGCTGTGATACTCTTCAGTGTCATTGGAGTTTTTTTCGTCTTTGGCGTTCAAATGCTTCAAGGAATTTTACCGCTGAATCCACAGGAGATGAAAGCGGTAAATTGGGATCTTGCCTTTAATACTGCGGCAAGCTTTGTATCAAATACCAATTGGCAAGCGTATTCAGGGGAAGCAACCATGTCGTATTTCACCCAAAATGTTGGATTGATGGTGCAGAATTTTGTTTCTGCCGCAACAGGTATTGCGGTTTTATTTGCACTGATCCGAGGCTTCACTTCCACGGGGCGTGAGTCCATCGGAAACTTCTGGGTGGATTTGACAAGAGGAACCTTGTACGTTCTGCTGCCTCTCTCATTGATTCTTGCACTGCTTCTTGTTTCTCAAGGCGTTGTTCAATCTTTTAGCGGCTATCATGAAATAACTGCGCTTGAGAGCGGTACAGTGCAGGCGATTCCTCTCGGCCCTGCAGCCAGTCAGATTGCCATCAAACAATTGGGAACAAATGGGGGAGGGTTTTTCGGCATGAACTCCGCGTTCCCCCTTGAAAATCCGACGCCTTTCTC
>JARBUO010000038.1 GCA_029239605.1 Bacillota bacterium
AGCACCAGGTTTCCGATTCTGCTCTCCATAAATAAATGGTCCATTGGATCCTCCTATCATTTACGGTTTTGTTGGCGTACTCGCCTTTCTTTGCCGAACAACAAGTATTTCGTACTATCTACACCGGATTATACCATATGAAAAGGCAATCTACCAAGAAGGCGCTCTAACAAGCGCAAAGAAAAGTTACGACAAAGTGAAAAACTCCCTGAAAAGTTATGACAAAGTGAAAAACTCCCTGCCTTTGGCAGAGAGTTTCCCGGATTATATGTTAAAATCAGAGGAGCATTTCAGGCAGGAACAACACGAGCTTTGGTATGAATGCGATGAGCAGTACAACGATAAAGCTGACAACCACAAACGGGACGATACTTCTGCTCAGTTTTCCAAGGGGCACTCCCGTAATGTTGGAGCTCACAAACAGGCACATTCCAACGGGAGGTGTAATCAATGCAACTGAAATCATCAAACTGAATACAAGACCGAAGTGGACATCGTTGATTCCCACCGCTAAGGCAAGGGGTGCGAACACCGGTACAAAGATGACCATAGAGGCAAAAGCTTCCATAAACATGCCGATAATCAGCAATGCGAACAGGATTAGAATCATGACGATGTACTGATTGTCGGTTACCGCAAGTATGGCACTTGAAAGCAGCTGCGGTATCTGATCAATGGCCAAGGTCCATCCAAGCACATTACCCATTGCAATGATTAACATGATGGCAGAGGTAAGGATACCTGTATCCAGCAAAACCTTTGGAAGATCCGACCACTTCAGAGATTTGTAAATAAACATCCCCGCAATGAATGCGACGAAGCATGCAATGGCACCGGATTCTGTGGGTGTGAACACCCCTGTAAGGATTCCTCCAACGATAACCAGCGGGATAATCAGTGCAGGCAGCGCGTAAATAACCGCTTTTACCACCTTACTGAATTCCAGCTTTTCTTTATATTTCGGAAAGTTCTCCTTTCTTGCAGTAAGAAAGATGACAACCATATATCCAATGCCAAGAAGAACCCCCGGAACAATACCGCCCATGAACAGTGCATTGACCGAGGTCCCTGCCAGCACGGCATAGAGTATAAAGGTAACACTTGGGGGAATGATGGGCCCGATGATGGCCGAACTGGCAATCAGACTGGTTGAAAACTCCGGAGAGTACTTATCCTTCACCATTTCCGGAACGAGGACGGAGCAGAGAATGGCGCAGACCGCATTGGCGGAACCCAGAATAGCGGAGAGGAACATTGCTACCAATACAGCAGTATAGGCCAGTCCGCCTCTTTTGTGACCAATGCACTCTCTGGCCAGATCTACAAGTTTGTCTGTCACTCTTCCCCGATTCATTAATTCTCCTGCCAGAACGAAAAAGGGAATTGCCATTAAGCTGAAAGAATTAATCCCTGAGAACATTCTTTGTATGGCCACGGGATAAAAGGACTCATTTCCCAAGATCAAAAGATGCGTCAGTCCCGTTGCTCCTAATACAAACGCGATGGGCAGCCCGATGATCAGCAGAACCGCGAAAACAACCGCGATAAGGATTAGCATATCTCGTCCCCCCTGTTCTTCAGATCCCGGATCCGGTTCCCGATATTCTCAAAGGTAAAAATAATCATAAATAATACACCTGCAGGAATTGCAGCGTAGGGCAATACCATCGGAAGGCCTAAACCCGGGCTTTTCTGCAGTAGAACGGACGGGCTCATCATATAGCTGTAACCCAATTTTAACAGTACAAAAAGAAATACCAATATGATGATGCTGTTTACAATATTCAATATATCATTTTTTCGTTTTGACAATTTATTCTGCAAGAGGTCGAAGAAAACGAGATTCGCCTTTTTATAAGCAATGCTGCCTCCGATAAAGGTACTGCTGACCAGCAGAAAGCGAACAAGTTCTTCTGCCCACTCAAAAGACAGGCCGAAAAAATATCTTCTGAAGACTTCAATCAAGGTCACTACAATCATGATACCATAGCTTGCAATGACAAACCAAATCCCAATCCGTGCTATGATTGAGGAAATGTTTTTTAAAATAGACATCGATTCACCACCTAAATTCAGGCTGCCGAAGCATTTGTCTCATTTCGGCAGCCTGCCATGCGCGTATTGTTTACAATCCTTTTGCCATATCAACAAAGTTCTTAATCAATGGATCTTTCGCTGAATACTCCTCAAGAATCGTCGATACCTTTTCTTTAAAAGGAGCCGTATCCACGTCAGAAAAAATTTCCACCTTGCTGTTAGCCTTAATATTTTCAACCGCTTTTGCATCAATAGAGGGCAGTTCTTCAAGCAGCTCGATCATTGCTTCGCTTGCCGCCTCGCTGATAATCTTCTGGTCTTCTTCCGGCAGGGATTCAAATTTCGCCTGACTCATGACACAAATTCCCGGGAAAGGAAACAAGCCCATCTCAGTAACGTTGGTCAGTACTTCATAATGCTTTTCCGAGCTGATGGAGGTTAGATTGATTTCTTCTCCGTCGATTACCTTTGTTTGAAGCCCGGTATACACTTCGCCATAAGCCATAGGGGTTGGATTTCCTCCTAATGTTGAAATCACATTCATAACAAGGTCGCTTTGGGTTGTCCTGAGTTTTAAGCCCTTAAGGTCATCCGGTGTGGTGACAGGCTTCTTTGCATTGGCCAGATGGCGCATACCGCCCTCAAACACCCCCAGCCCTTTCATATTGAATTGTGCCAGTGAATCCATTATTGCTCCCATTTCATCACTCTGTACTGCAGCCAGTTCCTTATCATATGTATTGAGCATGAAGGGCAGCTGCAGCGTATCAATAACAGGAGTATAGGCACTGAAAACAGGGCCGGAAATAACGCCCATATCCAGGGTATTGTTCATAATCTGCTCCAGAAGTTCACGGTCGTCACCCAGAGCTCTCGCCGGATAAATTTCAATCGCGATTCTCCCGTTGCTCTTTTCCGCTACTTTCTCAGCAAACTTTTCAGCGCCGATGTGAAATGGGTGGGTTACCTGGGTAACATGTCCCAGATTCAGCGTGTAGGATTGTCCCTCCGCTCCTGAATTATTTTGGCTGCCATTATCTTTTTTGCTTCCTCCGCATGCCGTCATTGAGAGAACCAATGCAAGGATAAGCAGAATGCTCACCGTTTTTTTCATTTTTCTTTTCCTCCTCAGTATTATTATATAGTTTTTACTTCAATGCCCGAACCATCCAATTTCTGGCGTTTCTCCTAATTAACAAACTTATCTTAACTCTTTAAACAAAAGGCTTCATAGGTTCGATCTTATCATTTTAACAACCTGCATCAGCTGATTCTTGAGCATGTTTAAATCTGTATCCCAAACGATAAATCGAACGTCGTTCTCCAGGCAGAATTTCAGTTTTTCTTCGCTGTTAATGAGCGTACCCATCATCTTTCCATGGCGATGTGCTGCATTCTTCATTGAGAGAAATGCTTCTGAAAGTCCGCCGTTTACAATGTCGCTATCGCACCCCAGTGAATAGGATAAATCAGCAGGACCTAGGAACAGCAGATCTACTCCGTCCGTTGCCGCAATCGGGTCAACACGTTCCAGGGCCTCCTTCGTTTCTATATGTACATTGATTAACACATCATGATTTGCGGCATCTACGTACTCCTTTTGATCGCAGAAGCCATACTGGCTCGCCCTGTGGGAGAATGTGATCCCCCTGGACCCAATGGGCTGGTATTTGCATAAGGACACAATTTGGGCTGCATCTCTCTCATCATAAAGCTGTGGTGCCTGAATGCCGTCAGATCCCAGGTCCAGAGAGTACTGAAGGCTGCTTCTTGTAAAGTCAGGGGGCCGCACCACAACCTTCATTCCCATACCCTGCGCAATGGCAGCCAAACTTTTCACCTGCCCGAAGGTAAAGGGAGAGTGTTCGGTATCCACAAGAATGAAGTCAAATCCAGCCAGCGCAATCATTTCAACTATTTCAGGACTCGTGGTCTTAACAAAAGTGCCAAATAAGGGTTTCTCCTGAATCAGTTTTTTCATACCTATCATTTCAGTGCCTCTTATTCCTCGACGTATTCTGGTCTTTTGGGTGTGAAAACATCCATATTCACCACGTCTTTGTCGCCCACAACCTGAAGATAATGCTCCACATTCGGCGGAATTACCACAAAGCCTCCCTCTGAAAGCTTTACGACTTCATCACCCACATGAAACTCTGCTTCTCCCTCAAGGATTAGCGCAATCTGCTCGTGGATGTGACTGTGAGGCATTGGCGTATGGCCGGGTTTAAAATAGTTTGTCGCCAGAGTAGCGCCTTCCCCTGTAAATGCCTTCCTTGATACACCCTCTCGCAGTGCTGTTAATTTTAAATCCTTCCAATTTCCGCTATGTACCATTGATTTCCTCCTTTAAATACCCATGACTTTAGATGGGTTCACCTGCATCATCGTTTCAAGCTCCTGCATAGAGAACCCATTGTCTAACAATAACTGTGCAAAATGTTTCAGCCCCTCAACCGGATGGGGGTTGCCCACCTGTCCGTAATCAGAAGCCAAGGTAACGTGATCTGCGCCGATGGCTTTAATGGCCGCAACTGTCTGCGATACCTCTGCATTGCAGATGGTAGACAAAGGATCGCAGGTGCAGGCACCGAATTCCATAAAAACACCTTTTGATCCCCAGTCTTTCATCGTTTCAATGTCTGCATTGATCATATACGTCGGATGATTGACCACAATTCTGCTGATCCCAAGTTCCAGTGCCTTCTCCACAATGGCACTGACTTCTTTGCAGCTTCCGTGACCGGCACCCAAAACAACACTCTCATCCTTGGCAATCACTTTAAGGACTTCAACCAAATCGTCCGCCAGTTCTCCATTGTCCTTAAGGAGCGGAATGTAGTCTCTGTGCGTGGTTTCAATTTTTTTCTTAGAAGCTGGAAATTTCAAGCCTCCCTTTTCGTGCTCTACATGATGGTTTTCTGTGGAGATCGTTGGCATCCAAACCATCTTAACGCCCATATTAATGGCTGTTTCTACTGCAGCTTTGTTTAGCCCTCCAACCTCATGATTCAGCACAATGCTGGAAGCAATGATCAGGGAGTCCTTTCGCTTTAAACTTCTTTTCGCCAATTCTGCCGAAGCCAGGCTGGGAAATTGATGATCCTTAACGAGGATTGCTTTCATTCCCGCAGCTTCTGCCTCTAAAGCACCCTCAATCACATCCAGCGCCCGTGGAATGACAGATGGTCCAAGGTGCTGATGCATATCTACTGCACCAACCAGTAATTCATCGATAACTGACATTTTTTCCTCCTTTTATTTCAATCTTGTTCTATATGATTTCCCGCTCACCCCCTCAGGAAACGCTAATTAATTCCATGTGCACATCTGATCGGCTAATTTCTCGCTTGGCGGTGTCAGCGCTTCCTAAATACAAGAAGTTTGATAAATGGCCAATTTATCTTTCAATCTATATATTTCTATATCGTTTGATCTTATCATTCCGATTTGATATTTGATATAATATCAAATCCTTGGCAAAATAAATGCCGCGCTTGTCTGGTCGGATATTTGATATTATATCAAATATCCGACCAGACAATAAGCTACGACTTATTATCCATTAACTCGATCAGTTCTTTAAATGCATTGACCTTATGATTTTTTACAATTCGCTGCACCTCATCGGCATCACGATCTTTGATGGCCTGTAACCAGAGCTGATGCTCTTTTAAGGAATTTTGCATTCTATCTGAAACCTTACTGAAAATCATCTTTGACACTTCCGATCTGCTCCATAATTCAGCAGCAAGTTCGTTGATGTAAGGATAGGGATTTCTGGCATAAATCAGATTATGAAACTCTTTATTCAGTTTTTCATAAGCAATCTGATCGCCATCTTCCATCTGCTTTTTCATGTCTGCCAGTAAACCATCAAGCTTTTCAATGAGTGTGTCATCGATATGGGGTACTGCCAGCTTTGCCACCAAAGGTTCGATCTCGGTTCTAAGCAATATGATCTCTTTTATTTTATTGAAATCCATTGCTGCCACCCGGGCTCCAATATGAGGCTCCATCTCTACGTATCCGTATTTTTCAAGCTTTGTAATTGCCTCTCTGACGGGCATGGGGCTGACTTTATATTTTGCGGTCACATCTGCAATAACGATTCGTTCTCCCGCTTTCAGATTTCCGTCAATGATGTCATCCTTGAGCATCTGGTAAATATATTCTGCTTTTGTCAAATAAACCATGTCCAACAACCTTTTCTTTTTATATTTGATAAAATATCAAATCCTCGTACATCATACCATCTTCTATTGATACTTGTCAAGAAAATATAACGATGAAAATCAGAAACTCTCCGTAGAAATTACGGAGAGTTTCCTTTATTTTAAATTAGAGTTTTCGGTCCATGCATTTCTTACATCATGCCGGGCATTCCGCCGCCCATTGGAGGCATTGCAGGTTCATCTTTCTTGATGTCTACGATGCCAGCTTCTGTTGTGAGAAGCATTGCAGATGCAGAAGCAGCATTCTGAAGTGCGGATCTTGTTACTTTTGCAGGGTCTACAATACCGGCTTTGATCATGTCTTCATAAACCTCTGTAGAAGCATTGAAGCCTACGCCCTTGTCGCTGCTCTTCACTTTTGCAACAACAACAGAACCTTCAAATCCAGCATTTTCAGCAATCTGTCTTACGGGTTCTTCCAGTGCTCTTACGATGATGGTAGCACCAGTCTTTTCATCTCCGGAAAGACCGGAAACATAGCTTTCCACAGCAGGAATTGCATTTGCAAGAGCAACACCGCCGCCGGAAACGATACCCTCTTCAACAGCAGCTCTTGTAGCGTTGAGGGCGTCTTCGATTCTCAGTTTTCTTTCCTTCAGTTCGGTTTCAGTAGCAGCACCAACCTGGATTACAGCTACGCCGCCGGACAGTTTTGCCAGTCTTTCCTGAAGCTTTTCTCTGTCGAAATCAGAAGTGGTTTCTTCGATCTGGGCTTTGATCTGTGCGATTCTGGCCTGGATTTCTTTCTGATCTCCTGCACCGTCAACGATAACTGTATTTTCTTTATTGACTTTTACTGTGTTAGCGGTTCCCAGCATGCTGATGTTTGCTTCTTTCAGGTCATATCCCAGTTCTTCGGAGATTACCTGACCGCCTGTCAGTGCTGCAATGTCAGCAAGCATAGCTTTTCTTCTGTCGCCAAAGCCAGGAGCTTTTACTGCTACGCAGTCAAAGGTTCCTCTCAGCTTATTGACAACGAGAGTTGCCAGCGCTTCGCCTTCCACGTCTTCTGCAATGATGAGCAGCTTTCTGCCCTGCTGTACGATCTGTTCCAGAATCGGAAGCAGCTCCTGAATATTGGAAATTTTCTTGTCTGTGATCAGAATATAAGGATTGGAAAGCACTGCTTCCATCTTTTCTGCGTCGTTGACCATGTAAGCGGAGAGATACCCTCTGTCAAACTGCATTCCTTCTACTACTTCCAAAGTAGTGCCCATGGATTTGGATTCTTCAACGGTGATAACGCCGTCTTTTCCGACCTTTTCCATGGCTTCTGCAATCAGCCCGCCGATCTCTTCATCGCCTGCGGAAACGGATGCAACCTGAGCGATCTTTTCTTTGGTCTCTATCTTGTGAGCAATGCTCTTGATCTCTTCAACAGCTACGTCTACAGCACCTTTGATTCCCTTCTTCAGGATCATCGGATTTGCTCCTGCTGCAACGTTTTTGAAGCCTTCCTTGATAATGATCTGAGCAAGGAGTGTGGCGGTTGTGGTACCGTCTCCTGCAACGTCATTAGTCTTTGTTGCAACTTCCTTCACCAGCTGAGCGCCCATATTTTCAAACGCATCTTCCAGTTCGATTTCCTTTGCGATGGTAACACCATCGTTCGTGATCAGAGGTGATCCGAATTTCTTTTCGATCAGAACGTTTCTGCCTTTAGGTCCAAGGGTGATTTTTACTGTATTGGCAAGCTGATCCACTCCAGCCTGCAATTTTCTTCTGGCGTCTTCGCCATAGTTAATTTCCTTTGCCATAGTCTCTATCTTCCTTTCGTTTCATGTTGTTATCGATCCTCATCGATTTTGTTCCAATTCTCTTTTCCATTTTCTGTACGTATCTTTAGCCTTGACGTGCAGTGCGGGTGTACCGCTGGTTTCTATCCTACGATAGCGAGAAGGTCTCTCTGAGATAAGATAGTATAGTCGTCGCCTTCATATTTGATCTCAGTTCCAGCATACTTTGAGAATATTACAACATCTCCGGGTTTTACTTCCATGGGAACGGTCTTCCCATCTTCTACTGCTCCGGGACCTACTGCTACGACTTCTGCCATCTGTGGCTGTTCTTTTGCCTGACCTGGCAGCACGATGCCGCTCTTGGTTTTTTCCTCAGCCTCTAATCTTTTAATAACAACTCTGTCACCTAATGGTTTAATGTTCATTCTTTCAATCTCCTCTCCTTGTTATTTGTGCACAAATTTTGAATTTTCATCTGATATTCAGCGGTTTTACCGCAATAAAATCAATGATTAAACGGTTCCTCCCCTTTTGGGTGAAGGCTTTCAAGCTTTCGGAACAATTTATCATATCATTGTTATCTTGTTAGCACTCGATATAAGTGAGTGCTAAATCTAATTTAATACGATACCATTAAATTGTCAATAGGTTTTTGCTAAAAATTTCAATAATACTGCTAAAAAAGTTACGACTCACTGCTGGGGGCAACCGCTAAAAAATCTGGGTCAGCTGCTTCAGTGCGGTTTGGTATAATTCAACGGCAAAGGGTTCCGCTGCAAGAAACAGCCACGGAAGAAAAATCGCCGGGATCATATTGGCAACTTTGATCTCTCTGATTTCAAGAAAGTTAAAGCCCAGCGCCGCGATCAGGAGGCTTCCCACAGCCGACATCTCCGTGATAATCTCCGTAGTAAGCATTTCCTTGATAGATCCGGCACCCAAAGCGATTAAGCCTTCGTACAGAAATACCGGAACCGCAGAGAACACCACACCAATTCCCATTGTTGAAGCAAAAACGATAGAGATAACCCCGTCAAGAATGGACTTGGCAAAGAGCATTTCATGATTGCCCTGGAGTCCGCTTTGAAGCGCCCCCACAATTGCCATAGACCCGGTACAAAACAGGATACTGGCAGTAACAAAACCTTTTGCGAAGTTGCCTTCTCCAAAACCAAGCTTTTTCTCTGCCCACAAGCCCAGCGTATTCATCCCTTTGTCTATATTGATCCACTCTCCGAGGATACTGCCTAAAACAAGGCTGATGATGAGCAGCATCACTCTTTGATTATCCATAGCACCGGATATCCCTATGTATATGATAGAAAGCCCTATGGCCTTTTTTATGATCTCTGCAAACCTGTCAGGCAGTCCTTTGATCAGAAATTTTCCTGCCAGGGCACAGATGACAATCGTAACTCCGTTTACCACCGGTCCTAACATGCTTCGATTCCTCCTGTTGCTTCATTATATTTTTTCTTGCTCGTTTCTCTGGCATAATAAAAGAGATATTGCTGTGCAATTCCTCCCAAACTGCCGAAACGCTTTTCCGCATACTCCTGCATTTTTACCGTGTTATTTTCCTCGATTCCGTAAACCTCGTGCATCACTCGTTTAATCCAGACATCAAGGGGAAAGCTTGCATACTTTCTAAGACCAAAAAGCATGATGCAGTTTGCAACCTTAGGCCCAACTCCGCTTAATCCCATCAGATACTCATACGCCTCCCCGGGGTCCGCATCCACCATTTGCATTAATGCTGCGCCTCCGTCTGAAGCCACCATACCTGCTGTTTCAACGATGTACTTTGCCCGATATCCCAGCTTACAGATATCGAGGTCCTGGGCTGTAAGCCCAGACAGATCTTCCGGTGTGGGAAAAGAATAGTACACCTTCCCGCGATAGGTGCCGATCTGTTTGCCGTAATTTGCACACAACCCCTCCACACACTTTTTAATTCTTGGAATGTTGTTGTTCTGCGATATGATAAAGGAAATCACCATTTCCCATGGGTCCTGTTTCAGGATCCGCATTCCGCCTCCGAATCCGATCGCTTTTCTCATCTCAGGGTCATTCTCGGACAGGAAGCGTTTTATTGCTTCGTAATCTCTGTTCAAGTCGAGATAGTCTTCCCAGACTGCCAGATAGTCCTCTTTCGTAACGTTGTTTAAAATAACTGCACCATTGGCTGATTCTATGTTCACGATCTTCCCAAAGGCAACTCCGGTATAGCTTCCATCCGATTCTTTATTCCACCGGAAGCATTGCCCGTTGTCAAAGGTATGATCCGGATGAAAGTCACGGATTCCCTGCAGGATGACCCTGTTATTATCTTCTATTATTTTCATTATTATTCCATCTTTCTTCTTCCGCTCCAGAGCGGCCGAGGACTCATCATCCGGAAGCCTCGTCTTCCGAAGCCCGGCCCCCTTTATTTCAAGCCCTTAATCTCGATATCAACGGCTCTGATATGAAACGCAGTCATTGTTTCCACCATCTTAGACACAGACCGCTGAAGCTCCTTTGCCACATCCACAATACGAAAACCAAACTTACAGATCAGGTATACGGTAATCTTAAGGCCCTCTGCATTGTTTTCAATGGATACCTTTGACACAGAGTCAATGCCTTTCGTTTTTCTGCCGATATAGTAAACCACATCGCCGATTACTTTGTCAGAAATCGCATATTCCCCCATATAACTGTAGGTGGGACGCACCACAGTCCGCTCAGAAATAGAGGCTTTGCCTCCCCTCCACCCTCTGATAATACGAAGAGGATCCAGAAAATACCCTGAGAATTCTCGTTTCAGCTGAAATGTGGGTACCGGAATGATATGTTTACCAAGCTCCTGCCTTTGCTTTCTTGCAGTCTCGCGTTCCTCATCGGTGGTTATTTGCTCGATGTGAACGATACGTTCCGGTATCGGCAGTTCCAGCCGCTGTGCGATGCGATAGATCATTTTTTCTGACGTGCCAAGAATCAGTAAGGAACGGGGGGAAGTTTCCTTGATTTTCTCCGCCACAGCGCTCCTGTGCCCTTCATCTGTAAATAAAGCGGTCTTAATGGCAGCGATTTTCGAGTTTTGGCGCTTCGCAGAAACCCCTTCTAAAATTGCATTTCCGCAGATGAACAGACCGTCATCAATGAAGCTCTCAATATTCATGGCCCTGCAAAGATTCATTGCTTGATAGCTCTTACCCGTACCGCTTTTTCCCACCAAACCATATACTTTCATGCTATACCTCTAAAATTTTATTGCTTGTCCCCATCAAATTATGAAAACCATATTGTTAATTTCAAAACGTTCTGATATAATGAATCTACTTGTTTAATACACTGTTAAGGAGGATATTATTATGGCATATGTAATTAAAGATACTTGCATCAGCTGCGGAGCATGTGAACCAGAATGCCCGACAGAAGCTATTTCTGCAGGAGATTCCATATATGTGATCGAAGCTGACAAATGTATCGATTGCGGCGCATGCGCTAACGCATGTCCTGTTGATGCTCCAGTAGAAGCTTAATTTAAGCCTTATTGAAGAGAATGAATAACCGTTTCGCAAGAAACGGTTATTTTTTATTCCATCATGAATGTTTTTCTCTTTTTCCGCTCTACGGTGATTTCCAGACATCACGCGGGCTTCGTCCCCTTGGCGAGAACGCGCTGACTGCGACTAGTTCTAACTAGTTTTGCTCCTTCATCTGCGTATTGCGGTTGATGTAATATGCCAGGGAATGCAGGCTGTCGCTGAGGTGAACATTTTCAAGAGCCACACCCTCCGGCAGCTGGAGATCGGTAGGCGCAAAATTCCAGATCCCTCTGACGCCTCCTGCACAAAGCTTATCTACAACTTCCTGCGCGCTGTCCTTGTTGGTGCAGACAATGCCGATATCCACGGAATTGTCACTCATAAACTCTTCCAGACGTTCGTAATCCAAAACTTCAATGTCGTTGATTCTAAGACCAATCAACTTCGGATTTACATCAAACATAGCCGAAACCATGAAGCCGGATTTGTAATAATGGGTGTAGTTCGCAATTGCCTGACCAAGGTTTCCGGTCCCTACGATGACCATCTTGTATTCCTTGTCCAACCCAAGAATCGAACTAATTTCATTATAAAGGCTCTGTATATTGTATCCGTACCCCTGCTGACCAAAGCCTCCGAAATTATTCAGGTCCTGTCTGATCTGCGATGCAGTATAGCCAATCAAGTTGCTTAATTCATTGGATGATATTCTGTCCACATTTTTCTTCTGAAGATCCGATAAATATCTTCGGTATCTTGGCAGCCTTTTGATTACTGCACTGGAAATCTTTGAGTTATCTTTCATTGCTTTTTCCCACTTTACCTATAGATTTTTAAATAATTATAATAATGAATCTCTCCGTGTTATCCCTCGGTGAAAT
Source organism: Bacillota bacterium (assembly GCA_029239605.1). Taxonomy (GTDB): domain Bacteria; phylum Bacillota; class Clostridia; order Peptostreptococcales; family Anaerovoracaceae; genus Anoxybacterium. Next base: position 12,426 of record JARBUO010000038.1, read on the forward strand.
TCATGGCGCAATAGTTCTTTTAGACTTACCGCTGCGCTGCCTGATTGAATTGACAGTCAATCAATTGATATCTCAACAACGCTGCACGTCAATAGTTGGAACCATTATAACATTTATTTTCTTTTGGTACAATACAAAAAGTTACATTGCTTATTCCACAAGGGAATTCCATGTTTATATGGTATTATTTTACACTCACTCCCATGTCTCCGCACAGCCTGCTAAATCTGCTGATACCGCACCTGCCGCCCTATCTGTTTATAAATAATGAAAAACCCGCGATTGCGGGCTTCTCCTGTCATGTATTAGTTTATCTTTTCTTCTACGTACTTTACGATATCTCCGACGTTCTGGAACTTTTCTGCTTCTTCGTCCGGAACTTCGATTTCAAACTCGTCCTCAATTGCCATAATGATTTCAACTGCATCCAGAGAATCCGCTTCCAAGTCCTTCATAAGACTTGTTTCAAGAGTAACTGCTGATTCATCTACTCCTAACTGCTCTACGATAATTTCTCTTATTTTTTCAAATGTCATGTTTTACCTCCATGTTTTAAGCAATATAACTATTCTAGCTAGCTATTCAATCTAGCATCGGCCGACAAGGTACAAAACACGCTTGAAAACCGATATACCAATGCTCAAACCTATTATAAGTTACTATATTGAATACTGCAATAACTTTTTCTATTTTTTTTCATTCTACTCCTGCAGTAAAATCCAGGCTTCGTAAGTCTCAGACACAAACTCCCGTAAACCGTTCAAATCACTCTGATACGAGGCAATTTTCTCATGATCGGAATAGATCTCTTCTCTGCACATTTCCTGCTGAATCCACTCGATTTTTGCTTCTGCCTCGGCGATGGCTTCTTCCAGACGCTTCTGCTCCTTTTCCAGTCTTCTGAGACGTGTCTGTTCTTCCTTATCTCTGCGGCGTGCTTCCATAGATGACAGGGTTTTCCCGTCTGTACTCTCGTTGGCTGCCAACTCATCAGAACCCTGGAAACCTCCACTTCCCCGTTGAGAGGAGGCGTTTCGGGATTCTGCTCCTGTTTTCTGACTCAGTTCCCCAAGATAGCTTTTTCCTGAACCAAGAGACTGCTTTTTTTCCATATAGTAGTCATAGCCGCCGAGGAAATTCTCCGTCCCATCAGCACTTAACTCAAGGATGCGAGTAGGAACCTTGTTCAGAAAATAACGGTCATGAGAAACCACGATGATGGTTCCTGGAAAGTCCGCCAGCGCATCTTCAAACACCTCTTTGGATGCGATGTCAAGATGGTTGGTCGGCTCGTCCATTACAAGTACGTTGGAGCCCGAAAGCATAAGTTTCAGCAGAGCAAGTCGCGCCTTTTCTCCTCCGCTTAAAGAGGATACGAGCTGAAATACGGTATCATTCTTAAAAAGAAAGCGGCCCAGCAAGCTGCGTACTTCCGTATCACTGTAAAGACGGTATGCAGAATGAACTTCGTCCAGTACTGTATTTCCTGCACTCAGCAGGTTCTGCTCCTGGTCGTAATATCCAAAAGAGACATTATGACCAAGTTTAATATGGCCCTGATCCGGTTCTGCTTCCCCCATAATAATTTTTAAAAGGGTTGTCTTCCCAATACCGTTTGGCCCTACAAGGCATACGCGTTCTCCTCTCTTTATGTCTAATTCGACATTCTGAAAAAGCTGACGCTTCTGCTCACCCCGTCCGAAGCTCTTTGAAAGCTCCTTTACGGCTACTACATCGTTGCCGCTCTGATATGCCTGCTTAAACCGTATTTTCATTTTACCGGGCTGCGCGGAAGGCCGCTCAATCCGTTCGATTTGCTCCAGCCTCTTTTCTCTGGACTGGGCACGCTTTGCCAGCTTTTCGGTTCCATGCTGCTTAAATCGCCGAATGATTTCTTCCTGTCTTTGGATTTCCTTCTGCTGGTGCTCATATTTCCGGATTTCATCTGCTTCTTTCAGCCGTTTTTTTTCAGCATAAGCAGAATAATTTCCTTCATATGTAACGAGTTTGTGATTCTCAATCTCAAAAATTCTATTAACGGTTTGATCGAGAAAATATCTGTCATGAGAGATTAGAACAATGGTGCCTGAATAAGATTTCAAATACTGTTCCAGCCATTTCAACGTTCCGATATCCAAGTGGTTGGTCGGTTCATCAAGAAGCAGCAGGTCCGGCTTTTTCAGCAGCAGCGATGCCAGCGCTAATCTGGTGCGCTCTCCACCGCTTAACGTGGAAATCTTTTTTTGAAAGAATTCTTCCGGAAAGGCCATACTGCTGAGTATTCCATTGATTTCACTTTTATATCCATATCCGTTTTTGCGTTTAAATGCCTCCGTCAAGTCGTCATACTGATGCAGCAGCTTTGAGACGTCACCGCCTTGTGCCGATTCTTCAGAAATCTGATGGGACAGTCGTTCAAGCTCCCGCTCCATTTCGATAACTTCTTCGAAAATTCCAAGCATTTCCCCGTAAACCGTCTTTTCCGATTCAAAGTTGTCGCTCTGCCGTAAATACCCTATTTTTGTATTGGCAGACACAAAAAAATCACCTGAATCCCAGGCAAGACGACCAGAAAGGATATTCAGCAGGGTGGATTTCCCTGCTCCGTTAAGTCCCACAATGCCGATTCGGTCCCCTTCATTGATATGAAAGGAGACATTGGTCAGAATGGGAGCTATTCCATATGTTTTTGTAATGTTGTTTGCCGATAATATGATCATGATATATCCTTATCGTTACGATTCGTAGCTGTGGGTGAAGGCATTGGTTACAATCTCATCGGCAGGTCAACAGCTTCGCCTCCAGTTCACATTGTGAACTGCTGTCCGTTTTTCCACTGCAGCTAAAGCTACGGAAAAAAGGCAGAATTTTGACACTCTCATCACTTCATCTCACGATGTTCAAGCTGTCAAACAAACCTAGCCGTAACCGTGTTTGACAGCAGTTGAACATCTTGTTCGATTTCAGCGGAGAGTGTATCAAAATCCTTCCAACAGCCTATTTCAATCATAACCAACAGCTCTTCACCCAAGCGCCGCAAAATGTAACTTCCTTAGTATTTCATTCTTAATTACTTATCGTCTGCACCTTAGCGCACGCTACAGTGCCAAATTCGGATAGGCATCGAGATAAAAGTCATCCTCGATACCGGCCTGGTATTTATAGTATGCTGCACAGGCAATCATCGCGGCGTTGTCGGTGCATAAGATTGGAGACGGATAATAAAGCGCGATTCCTTTTTTGTTGCAGGACTCTTTCAGCATGGATCGCAGAAGACTGTTTGCTGCAACACCGCCTGCCATAACGATTTTGTCCTTTTTTAGATTCTCAGCAGCCATGATGGTCTTGTTTACAATAACCTCCATGACTGCAAGCTGAAAACTGGCTGCAGTGTCTTCGACACTAACTGCCTCTCCTTTTAGCTTTTGTGTGTTCAAATAATTCAAAACGCCTGTCTTAATTCCGCTGAAGCTGAAATCAAGGCTGTCCTTCTCAAGGTAAACGCGTTTGAACGCAACGGCATGGGGATTTCCTTTCCTGGCAGCCGCATCAATCATCGGACCGCCGGGATATCCAAGTCCAAGCACCCGCGCCACTTTGTCGAAAGCCTCACCTGCAGCATCGTCTCTGGTTCGACCCAGCACACGATATTCTTGATAGCCTTCCACATCGACAATGTTGGTATGTCCCCCTGAAACCACCAGGGCAAGAAACGGCGGTTTCAGGTCCTTATGTTCTAAATAGTTGGCACTGATATGCCCCTGAATATGATGGACTCCTACCAGCGGCTTTTTACAAGCAAAAGCCATCGCCTTTGCAGTAGCAAGCCCGATAAGCAGCGCACCGACAAGCCCGGGTCCATGAGTGACTCCGATCAGATCCACCTCGTCCAAGGTGACCTCAGCTTCCTTCAGGGCACTGTCGATGACCGTATTAATATTGTCCAGATGGTGGCGGGAGGCAATTTCCGGCACAACGCCGCCAAAAACCTGATGTACTTTAATCTGTGAAGCAATGATATTGGAGAGGGCATTTCTGCCCTCTGCCACAACAGAAGCCGAGGTCTCATCACAACTCGACTCGATTCCCAATGTTATGAACTGGTTGTTCTTCATTCCTTACTCTTTCTATTCCATATTGGTAAACCTGCTCTGCAAACCGGCGATACACTGGTCGTCCGCTGTCAGATGCCTGCAATTTTCGCAGGATTGATAATCAATCATATTAAAGGAGGTAACGTCATTTCTCCTTGAAAAACGGTTGCAGTGCGTTGCAGCCGTAAGCATTTCATCATTTACGTCATGATAATTTTCATAGTAATTATTTCTGACTTTCATCGTATTTCTCCTTTCAAGATCCCTAATGGTTTAATATTAGTATCTCTATCAAGGAAAAATTTATGAGGGGAATTGTCGCCACATTATTATAGCATCTTCTCCGTTATCCTCATAATAATTTTTTCGCAATCCTGCCGGTTCAAAACCAAACTTTTTATAAAGTGAAATTGCCGGATCATTGGAGGCTCTCACTTCAAGGGTATGGCTTTTGATTCCGTTTTTAATAGTATGTTCCAGCAGGACAGATACCAGCGCCTCTCCGATGTGCCTCCTGCGCCAGTCAGGATGCACCGCAACATTTGTAATATGGCCTTCATCCACAATACACCAAAGTCCTGCATAGCCTGCGAGAATGCCATCAATTTCCGCCACAATATAAAATGCCAGATGATTCTCCTTGATCTCCCGTTCAAAGGACTCCTCGCTCCAGGGTGCGGAAAAGCAGAGGATGTCCATCAGGGCCATTGGTTTGATGTCTCTTTCTTCTGCCTGCCGTATGATCAAATTCATTCTTATTTCCCTTCCAGCTTTCTCTCCGCCTCAGCCTTTCTCATGTAGACCGGTTTCAGATCGTAGAGGCTTTTTCGATTTCCGCTCCTGCAGAGTTCCAGAGCCAGCCTTGCAATAGAAGAAGCCTTTTGAAGTCTTATGTCGTCTGCTGCAAAGAAAACTTGCATATTGTTATTGGGCGATGCTTGCTGCCATGCCTCGATCTGATCTCTATATGGTATGATCCCATCCCCGAAAAAGGTGACTTCCTTTTGTCCCGAAACACTTTGAAATCTCTGTTCCAAAAGTCCCAATAGCTCATCCAGGTCATACGCATCTCCCGGCACAAACTCTTCAGCCTGACCATCCATCCACTGATAAGCGCCCCCATAGACCTGATTTCTTCTGGCGTCAAAGATCGGACAAACCACGCCTTTGTAATCCGGCACATGATAAAGAAAGGATTTTAGCGTGGGAACACCGATGGTTTGTAGTCCCAGTGCCTGAGCCAGAGCCCTTGCTGAGGATACCCCGATACGAATTCCGGTAAAGGAACCCGGTCCCTCAGAAACCGCAATATATGTTAAATCGTCTATTTTTAATCCACGTTTCGACAAGATCATATCCACCATAGGCATCAGATTTTGCAGATGGTTCATTTTTTGATCCGAGGTTTCCAGGGAAACCTGTCCGGTTTCGTCGATCAGTGCAACAGAAGCCTGTGCACCGGTGGTCTCAATTGCAAGTATATTCATGTTAATATCCTTTTATCTATTTCTTATGAATTTAGCCTCATTTGGCATCGTTTTGCATTATTTGTCATCGTTTTGCATTATTTGTCATCGTTTTGCATGCTCAATTGTATAAATCCGCTCTTCCTCATGCATGCCATACTCTATGCGGATGATAACACTGCCTTCCGGAATCAGGTCCAGAATCAAATCCGCCCATTCCACAATACAAACACCCTGTCCAAAAAAATATTCTTCATAGCCCAGCTCATACATTTCTTCTACATCGCAAATCCGGTATACGTCAAAATGGTAGAGCGGCAGCCGCCCTTCATGGTACTCCTGAACAATGGTAAAGGTGGGGCTTGTAATCATCTCATTGATGCCAAGTCCTTTGGCAATGGATTTGGTCAAGGTCGTTTTTCCGGTCCCCAGATCCCCAATCAAGGCAATCACTGCTCCAGGAGCCAGCTTTTCAGCAAGCTTTCTGCCAAAATCCCAGGTATCTTTTTCATTGTATATTGTTATCTTTTCCATTATTTATGGTTATCCTTTTTTATTTCGAATGTTCCATTCCTATCTTACCACAAAAAAGGCATATTAAAAATACTTTTAATATGCCTGAGTTTGCCTTTGTGCAGGATGCTTATCGAACTTAAATAAGCATGCTTACCGAACTTAAATACGTGTTCAATCATACCAATACGCCAAAGAACCGCACTACCGATGAAGGAACTTCGATATCCTCTTATAAAGAAGGAATGTAATGACTGAATTGACTCCGGCCTTGATGAAGTTGAACGCTAGAATAAACGGCATCAGAGGCTTTATCGCAGAAAGGGGAAGGCCAGTGAACAGCGGTGTCACAACCAGATTTGCACCAAACATAACGACTACCATGGTTAATGTTCCAAAAATCAAACCGGTCACTGCAGATTTTCTGGACTTTCCTCTTTGGTAAATCGTTCCTGCTATCAGGACAAAAGAGCCTGTTGCAAGGATATGCATGATAATTCCATAAGGACCGCTTTGCGCGCTGACGGTAAGTCCCTGAATGACGGAGACTACCACAGTCAGTCCAAATCCTGCTAAGGGGCCAAAGGCAAAGGCTCCCATAAAGATGGCAATGTCAGCGGGGTCGTACTCAAGATATGCCACCGCAGGAAAAATGGGAAAGTGGATAAAGGATACCAACACGATGGAGATTGCCCCAAGCATCCCGAGCTTTGCAAGCTTCGCAACCCGCTGCTGAGATCCTTGGATTTCTCCGGTATAGGTATTGTTTTCAATGTTTTTTTTCATATCAAATTCCTCCTTTTGCATATGGGCCTTTTCCCATATATCCTTATAAAGCACTTGGGAATCTGTCAGGTAATAAAAAAAGCCTTGAAATTTCTTTCAAGGCTTAAGGCACATCATAGGAAACAAATCCAATCTGTGTTTCTTTCATCCGGACTATACCGTCGGTATCGGAATCTAACCGATTCTGCCTATTGGCTCGCGGACTCGTAGCAAATTGCTCTTTACCGCCGGTGAGGAATTACGCCTCGCCCTGAAACAGATCTTACTGTATTATTATATTCCCACATTATTTTGTTGTCAAACAGAAAAATATTTTGGTTTTTTTGTTAAACGTATTCTCTAGATTTTTTTAATCAGGGCATCCCCCTGCCATTCTTCTGTTCCGTCTTCTGTTCCTTCCCCATAATATGCCGGATATCACGGGTCACGATCATATAGATATCCATGCAAAGTAGAAATATCGCTGCTCCCATGGCAATAACAATAATGAGATTTACCTCCAGCGAAAGATTCCTGAGCAGATTGCCCACAGCAAAAATAATCATTGCAACAAACGCTAAGAGGTCTACAAGAATTCGCAGTCCACAGAAAACATAAGCAACTTTTCTTTCCAAAGGTTTCATGCTTGGTTCCACGCCTCCGTTCAGTTTTTCAAAACGATGCAGCCCGCTGGACTTTAGCAAACCATAGGCTTTTGACTCTGTTCAGCTGTTCGCTGTAATTCGCTGCTGACCGTCTGCTAATCGGAAAATCGCATCTGCGAATATTTTAGCACACTTCACAAGATTTGTTATGGTGATATACTCATTTTTCTGATGCGCAAGTTCCGGCTCTCCCGGGAAGTCTGCTCCGAAAGCCACGGTGTTTTTCACCGCTCTGGCATAGGTACCGCCTCCGATAACCAATGGCTCACTGGCCATGTCTCCGGTATGCTCCTTATAGACCTCCATCAGCGTACAGATCATCTTGTCATCCTTCGGCAGATAGATGGGCGCCTGATGGCTTTTCTTGACAATCCCCATGTTATACTTGTTGATTACAGGCAGGAGCGCTCCATAGACCTGTTCTTCATTCATGGTAACCGGATATCTGATATTGATGGTAAGGCTGGCCGATTCATCATCGATTTTCACCACTCCCACATTCAGGATCAACTTTCCTGAGGGCTCATCCTCAAGACCACAGCCTAAAGAATCTCCGTTGAGCTCGAAGCCAATATGCTCATTATAAAACTGTACAAAATCACCAAGATCCTCATTGTCAAAAGAAAGTTCCTCAAGAAACTTCATCAGAACCGATACTGCATTCAAGCCTTTTTCCGGCCTTGCACCGTGAGAGGATACACCAAGGGTGGTAATTTCCAGGTTTTTTCCGATTCCTTTGGCATTGATCTGATATCCGCTGGTCTTTTTAAAATCAGAAACTTTATCCCGAATCGCATCATAAGAATCAAACTTAAGCACTGCTCTGGCATGGTCCGCCACCATATTGGCGGCATTCCCCCCTGTCATACTTCTCAGTTTGATCCCCTTTGCATTGGCGGGCGTTTTGCTGAGTTTCTTCACGATATCAAAGATCAAAATCCCTTTTTCTCCGTGGATTGCGGGAAATTCTCCATCTGGTGTAAACCCAAAGTCAGGATGCTTCACCCGCTTCAGATAATAGTCCATTCCCTTCCAGCCTGTTTCTTCATCAAGGCCAAGAATCAGTCTCACCTTTTTCTCAGGAACGATACCGGCATCTTTCAATGCTTTCATTGCATAGAAAGCTGCAACGGTGGGACCTTTGTCATCAATGGCGCCTCGTCCGTAGATTCGGCCCTCTGAGATTTCTCCTCCATAGGGATCGAAGTCCCAGTCCTTGCCTTCAGGCACCACATCGAGATGTGCGAGGATTCCCATGATTTCCTCACTGGTTCCTGCAATTTCCCCTTCTTCATCAAGAAAAAATCCGCCAAATTCAATATGTCCGCCGTAGTTGTCTATGTTTTCTGTTTCAAACCCTTCCGCCTTGGCTTTCTTCAGCATATACTCAAAGGCGTCCTGAACGCCCTTTCCGAAGGGCGCACCTGAAGCAGGCTCTCCCGTCACACTTTTAATGGACAGTAGTTCCTGCAGGGTTTTAATCATTTCGTCTTTATAATCATCAATTAAATCCAGATAATTCTTTTCCAAGTATTCCATCTCCAATCGTCATTTCTTTGAGAATAGGCAGCTGACGCTGACATGACTGCAAGCGTCCCTACTATTGTTCTCACGGAGCGGTTCGGATATACTCTTCCCCAAGCAGCGTCTCAATGTCCTTTAGTGCCTGCTGGGCCCGGGACAAGTGTCCCGACTCAGCCAGAGTAGGATTCCCATTCATCGCAGCGTCCAACGGAATGACGGCATAGACATCTTTTCCGCTTTTCTTATATTTGTCCACCCAGGTCGGTACTGCTTTCATATCAATGGTAAGAATCTGCTTTGTGCTTTTCATATACTGCAGATCCACTTCTGCAATCATACCCTGTTCTGTATAGCGGTTATCAAGGGTCTCAAGCCTCTGGTTTGAGATGAGATTCCCCATGGAGTAGAACACAGGAACTTTTCTTCCATTACTATCAAGAAGCTCTGTACCCTGAAGCACGTGGGGATGAGAAGCAAAGATGATATCCGCTCCGTAACCTGCTGCCTGCCTTGCAATATGCTGTTGGTATTCATTGGGTGATCTCTGGTATTCTTCTCCCCAGTGGAAATAGCAGATTACAAGTTCTGCCCCATCAGCTCTTGCGTCCTGAATGCTCTGCTTTACTTTCAGCAGGTCCTGATCCAGATTATAATAGCTGAAGGTATTCAGCAGGGGCCAAGCCTCTGAGGCGATATGGCTTCCGTTAATCGTTGGTACACCACCTACTTTCGGCGTTTCGTAAGAATAGGCTACGATCCCGATCTTAACGTCTTTGACATCCACCAGAGAATAATTTTTTTCACCCTCCAGCCGGGTTCCCGCAGTTGCAAGTCCGGCCTTCCGGGTCATTTCCAAAGTGCGTTTCATGCCCGCAAGCCCTTTATCCATAATATGATTGTTGGATGTCAGTGCTACGTCGAAGCCCGCCTTCTTCAAAGCGGAAGCAAGACTTTCCGGCGAATTGAAAGCCGGATAACCGGTATAGGTGCCGCCGGCAAAGGTGGTTTCCAGATTGAACAGGGCGAGGTCCGCTTGATTGATATAAGGGGTAAGATATTGAAAATTATTATCGAAGTTATAGGCTCCGGTGCTGCTGTCGTATTGAGCAGGCAGCTGGGATTTATGGACCATCACATCGCCTACCGCGGAGATTCTAAGGCTGATCGCTTCCTCAGGCTCTTCTGCGGGACCCGGTACAGAGGGAACCGACGGCAGCGGGCTCTGGCTGCCACCCGGCCCATGTAAAAGAGGTGGGAGTATAAAATATAATCCCACCGCAATCATTAATGTTGCCGCTATTATGATGATCTTCTTCCAATGGTTAAGAATTGTATCTTTTTTCATTTGAACAAGAATCAGCTCCTCCATGCTATACGGATTCAACTCCGGCGATCTCCGGATACTGCTCCTTTAAAATTCTTTCGATTCCATTCTTTAAAGTCATCTGCGCTCCCGGGCAACCGTGGCAGGCACCCTGCAGTCTTACTTTTACAATTTTGTCTGCGGTATATTCCACAAACTCCACGTCGCCGCCGTCTCTTTGAAGGAACGGTCTGATATTCTCCAGCGCGTCTTTGATATTCTGTTCCATATGATCCTCCTTATTGCCATGTAGGCTCTACTGTATATAAATGAACAAATGCACCATTTGTAATGGTTTTAATTACCACAGACTTGATGGGATCTCCATTTTCATCAAATGAAATGTTTCCTGATGCGCCGGGATAGTTCTTTGTCAGAGCAAGCTGCTCCTTAATCGCTTCCCCATTGACAGAGGTCCCTGCTGTGCCGATAGCATTGATGGCCAACAGATACGCATCAAATCCGAGTGCTACTTCACTGGGCGGTTCTTTATCCTGCCCGTATTTTTCCCGATAAGCTTTTAAGAATACTTCTGTATTGGCGGTGATACCGGCCTCTGCGTCAAAATATGCAGAAAGAATTGCACCTTCCACCGCAGATCCGCCGCTTTTCAGAAAGTCCTCACTTTCCCAGCTGTCGGTGCCAAGGAAGATGAGCTGTATACCGGCTTCTTTTGCTTGCTGCATAATCTCAAGTGCGTCTGAAGTACGGCTTGCAAGCAGAACAACACCCGCACCGGAAGCTTTTACTTCCATGAGCTGCTGTTTAAAATCCTTCTGGTTCGAATGATATTCAACCACTTTCACAACAGCATCTTCGTTTTGTGTCAGCTGTACAAGCTTATCGCCGAAGGTCTGGGAAACCGCCGCTGCATAGTCATCGTCGGCGTCCTTAAAGATCGCAGCACTGGTTACACCCATCTGCTCTGCGGTGTACTTTGCCAAAGCAACACCCTGAAAGGATTCCACAAAACAAGTTCTGAAATAGTATTCGTTACTGCTGGTTACTAAAGGATTGGTTGCAGTGATTGCAATTGCAGGAATCTTTGCTTCTGCAAAAAAGTCTCCCCCTACCAGGGAAAGAGTATTCCCGTAACTCCCCAACACTACAGAGACCTTTTTTTCCACCAGTTGCCTGGCAGCAGTAGCTGCAACGTCAACATCGGACTGATTATCGGCATAGACCAGCTCAACTTTCTTTCCCAGTACTTCAGGAAACAGTTCATGGGCCAGCTCAATGCCTTGAAGCTCTAGCTTTCCGTGATCTTTATCCTTCCCAGATAGGGGCTCGTATACGCCGATTCTGGCAACAGCAGTATTGTCTGCTTCCGTTTCAATGAATGTACTTTTAAAATTCTGATAGGTCGCGCAGCCCGTTAGCATTGCTGCGCACAGCAGGATCGACAGGGCGGCGAAAGCCGTGGTCCGTCTTTGTTTCTTTTTCATTATTCTCTCCAAAATTGGTTATGGTTCTACGGATGATTTATAAACGTACTGTCCTCCCTGGATGGTTTTAATCACGGCAGGCTTTACAGCATCTCCATTTTCATCCAGTGTCATGAATCCGGTTGCTCCCTCGAAATCCTTTGTCGCAGCAAGGGTATCTCTTAGAGTGTTTCCATCAGCCGTTCCAGCCTTCTGTATCGTTTCGAGCGCCAGTAGGTAAGCGTCGAAGCCCAGTGCTGTGACGCCCGCAGCCAACTCGTCTTTGCCATACTCAGCAGCAAATGCATCGAGAAATTCTGTGCCTCTTTCCGTCAATGGAGCTGCAGGATCATAGAAGCCGGAATATACGGCACCTTCCGCCGCTTCACCGGCGAGTCGGATTACCTCAGGATTTTCCCAAGTGTCTCCGCCCAGAAAAGGAAGCGTAATCCCAAGCTGTCTGGCCTGTTTCATGATCAGGGCGGATTCTGTGAAGCTGCCCGGGAAGAAGATTGCCTGAACGTCAGAGTCCTTGATCGCAGTAAGCTGGGCCGTGAAGTCATTATCACCGGTGTTGTAGCTGCCTGCGTTTAGGATGCTGTTTTCATCCCCAGTCAACAGCTTGAAATTTTCTGTAAAAAGTTTGACAAGGGATACGGAATAGATGCTGGAATCTTCCTGGATAACGGCAATCTTCCTGTATCCGCCTTCCTTAAATGCATAATTCGCCATTACTTTGCCCTGGAACGAATCGGTGAAGCATACCCTGAAGTAATAATCGTTTCCGAACGTAACGAGCGGATTTGTGCAGGATGTTCCGATTGCAGGCACCTGTGATTCTTTAAAGACAGGCCCAGCAGCAATAGAATTGGAACTTCCCCAGCTGCCCAGTACGATGTTTGCGCCAAAACCGTACACCAGTTTTTTTGCCGCATTCTCAGATTCAATCTTGTCCGATTTATTGTCAACATACCTGAGCTCCACAGGGATTTCTTTTCCGTCAATGGTCACGGTGGGATACAGCTTGTGAGCAAGATCGATGCCCTGCTTCTCCAATTTTCCATCGGCTGCATTCGTGCCGGTCAGAGGCTCAAAAACGCCGATTATGATCTTCTCAGGCAATGCGTTTTCGTCATTGGCCTTGTCGCCGCTGCAGCCTGCCATGAATGAAGACAGCATCAACGCAGCTACCAACAAAATGGCGACCTTTTTCATTGCTTTTTCTCCTTTACGTTCCATTGATAAAGTACAACACGCCTCGCAGAAAACTTTGAACGCTAACGGCGTTCCCGTCCTCGCGTTACATCCAGAAGTACGTCGTAAAATGTGTTACTCTCCCAGATATGCCTTACGGACCTGATCGTTGACCAGCAGTTCTTTTCCTGTTCCCGAAATCGTGATGACTCCGGTTTCCATTACATATCCGTAATCGGC
>JARBUO010000039.1 GCA_029239605.1 Bacillota bacterium
TAATAATTCTCTTTACGTCAAGGCCCGCAATTTTACCGGCATCCTTAGTTGCCTGTTTCTGGCTGTCTGTGAAGTACGCAGGAACAGTAATAACCGCTTCGGTAATTTTCTCACCGAGATAGCTTTCAGCATCTGCCTTCAGCTTAGCGAGAATCATTGCGGATATATCCTGTGGAGTGTATCCTTTTCCGTCTATTTCAACTTTATGATCTGTTCCCATATGTCTTTTTATGGAAGCGATGGTTCTGTCGGGGTTTGTGATCGCCTGTCGTTTGGCTGTTTCCCCTACCAGTCTCTCTCCATTTTTAGCAAAACCAACAACAGATGGCGTGGTTCTGTTTCCTTCTGCATTTGCAATTACAACCGGTTCGCCGCCTTCTAATACAGCAACGCATGAATTGGTTGTTCCAAGGTCAATTCCTATAACTTTACCCATGATACGATCCTCCTATTTTTTAATCCTATCTTTTGATTTTCGTTTTACGGCTGTGCCGCTTATTCCGCTACCTTAACCATAGCAGGTCTGATTACTTTTTTATTCAGCAGATACCCCTTTTGCAATACCTGTGTGACGTTCCCGCTTTCATGTTCGCCGGAGCTTTCCATAATTACCGCATGATGAAAGTTGGGATCAAATGGCTCCCCTTCGGGAGTCATTTCTTCGACGCCGCTCTTCTCCAGTACCCCTTTGAACTGTTTGAAAATCATGTTCATACCTTCCGAAAAGCTGTCGCTGCTGCCCTCGCTATGTTCCAGAGCTCTTTCAAAATTATCTATTACATCAAGCAAATCTACTACGATCTTCTCGTTAGCATATGCATAAATGTCGCTCTTCTCTTTTTCCACTCTTTTTCTGAAATTTTGGAAATCGGCAGCAAGTCTAAGATAACGTGTGTTTAATTCCTCATCTTCCTTGTTTTGCTCCTCATTTCCGGTTTTATTCCCCCCTGGATTCGCTTCGTCAGCTTCCGCAGAACCGGCCGAATCATTCTGGTCGAAAGCTTCCGTGTCCATGGTCTCTTTAGAAGGTTCTGAACCGGGTTTTCTTTCGAATCCTGCCGTATCCTCAGGCGCTTTCTTCTTACTCATCTTCTTTGTCTCCTCCCGTTAGTTTAAAAGTTTGGCTAATATTGTCTGTAATATATTGAATGATTGAGGTAACCTCGTCATACTTCATTCGTGTCGGGCCGATTACACCCAGTTTACCCACCAGTTTTCCATTGATATGATAGGTAGCAGTGATCAGACTGCAATCCCTCATATAGTCCTCTTTATTTTCATTTCCGATGGTAATAATCATTCCATTGTCACGGTTGATCAAAACATCGGTAAAGTGTTTTTTCTGATGGATCATCTCAAGGAATACTTTGGCTTTTTCGATGTCATTGTATTCCGGAATCGAGAAGATGTTTGTCAGACCATCCATGAAAAGCTCCACATTCAGCATGTTTTCCAGCGTATTAATGAAGTTGGGGCGGATTGTTTCCATCAGTTTTCCCATGGATTCAATGTCGCTTTCAAAATTCTTGATGATATCAAGGGTAAGGATATCACTCAAGGTCTTCCCTTTATAATTGTAGGTCATCACCTTTGACAGCAGGCTGAGATGCTCCTCTGAATAAGGATTGCTCAGCTTGATGGCCGTATTGGAAACCTTACCGCTCTCCGTTACAATCATAAGCACAACAGTGCGTTCATCCACCGGCAGGAAATTGATATATTTTAGCTGATTGACTTCCTGATTTGGGGTAATGGCAAAGGAAGTCAGATTCGTAAGTTCAGACAGCAGGCTTGCCGCATGCTGTATGGTCTTTTCCAGCTCAGTTACATTCTTCGTTAACTTTTCGGCGATGATCTTCTTTTCTTCTTCCGGAAGCTCATACTGTTTCATCAAATTGTTGACATACAGGCGATACGCCTTATCAGAAGGAACTCTTCCAGCCGACGTATGCGGGTGTGTCAGGAATCCCATCTCTTCCAGATCGGACATTTCATTCCGAATTGTAGCCGGGCTGATACCCATGTCATATTTCTTTGAAAGCGTTCGTGATCCGATGGGTTCAGCAGAACGGATAAAGTCTCCCACGATCGCTTGCAGTATTCTCAATTTTCTTTCTGACAAATCCATCTTTTATCACCGCATTTCAATAATTTCTATAACGTGTTTTCTCAACTTGTTAGCACTCGATACAAGTGAGTGCTAATGCTTAGTTTTAATTTAACACTGTTGAACTTTAATGTCAACAGTGTTTTATAAAATAATGCAATATTTTTGGTAATTTCTGCTTTCAAATGATGCGCCGCAACCCCTCTGGATTCCCGGTAGCCTTTTCATGCAAAAGCAAATGTGGTATGGGAACTATCCGAGTGCCACATCAAGAATCATCATTACAAGGAAACCCAGCATTACGCCAAAGGTTCCTTTATGAGAATGTTCGCCAAGGCACGCTTCCGGAATCAATTCCTCTACTACAACGTAGATCATCGCTCCGGCAGCCATGGCCAGGAGCCAAGGCATAATGCCCACGATGGATCCGACCAGAAGTACGCCCGCTACCCCGGCAATGGGCTCCACGATACCGGATGCAGCTCCGTATAGAAACGCCTTTGTTCTGGAGAGCCCTTCCTGTCTTAACGGAAGCGAGATTGCAGCCCCTTCCGGGAAATTTTGTAGCCCGATTCCCACGGCAAGAACAATGGCAGATGCAATGGTAACCGTAGAATTGCCCTGGGCTGCCATACCAAAGGTGAGTCCCACTGCCAGCCCCTCAGGAATATTGTGAAGCGTTACAGCGAGAACCAGCAGCGTCGTTCTCTTCCAGCTGGACTGAAGCCCTTCCGGCGTCTTGCTTTCAAGGTGCAAATGGGGCAGCAGGCGGTCCAGCAGGAGCAGAAAAATTCCTCCTAATACAAAGCCGCCCGCAGCGGGAATCCACCCGATCTTTCCCTGCTCCTCTGCCATCTCAATGGCAGGAATAAGCAGAGACCAGACAGAAGCTGCAATCATGACGCCCCCTGCAAAGCCCAAAAACAATCTGCGGACGTCTGCGGACATCTCTCTGCGGAAGAAAAACACAACTGCTGCGCCAAGTGCTGTCATTAAAAATGTCCCCCCGGTTCCAAGAAGCGCCAATAAAACCGGATTTAAATCTGTCATAAAAACCTCCGTAATTTTTGCTCAATCAAAGTTTGATTATAAAAATTCATTGTTGAATTTACATTTATATTATGAAACATATTTTTATATTTACCATATGTGATATAATTTTAAACATAGAAGTTCCAGTGATACTTATCATGAAAGGAGTTGTGCAATGAACAATAAGATCGTTATAACCATTGCGAGGCAATTCGGCAGCGGAGGCAGAGAAATCGGCGAAATGCTCGCGGAAAAGATGAAGATTCCATTTTATGATAAGGCCTTGATCCATTTGGCTTCCAAGGAAAGCGGAATCGATGAAGACTTATTTGCCTTAGCTGATGAAAATGCTGTGCAGAGTTTTTGGTCAGCGACCACTGGTGCAACTGGAATATATGGTAGCAGGCTCCCCGTTTTTAACGAGATCCCTATGAACGATAAGCTCTTTATTATCCAGTCCAGTACGATTAAAAAACTTGCAGAAGCGAGCTCCTGCGTTATTGTGGGCAGGTGTGCCGATTATATTCTTCGAAGCGATCCCGGTGCTCTATCTGTCTTTATACACGCTGAAGAGAAGGATAAAATAAACAGAATCATTCATTCTTATGGTGTACCGGAAAAAGAGGCGAAAGAGATTATGAACAAGACAGATAAAAAACGTGCTTCTTACTACAACTATTATTCCGGAGAAAAATGGGGCCGCGCAGATAATTACGATCTCTCCGTGAATACCTCTGCCATTGGGATAGAAGGCGCAGTCAGCCTGATTATAAAATTTGCCGAAATAAAGTTCGGGGAAACACCACAGTCCATTGATACAATCCATTCATAATATGATGATATAAGGCTGCAGTAAACGGTCTGGAAAAGAGCCAAACCGACAGAACAGCCAAAACGGCTAGTAGCAAAAACGAGACACCATCATCAAAAGGAAATCCAAACGCCTTCACAAAATATCGAATTACAATATGCAGTACATAAACCGTCATGGTGTTTTGCCCAATCACTACCAAAAATGTCTTTTTTCGGGGCAGCAGGTTGATAAATATCATGATCCATGCAATAGAGACTGCCGAGAGCAGCAGCCGAACTGCCATTCCTTCAAGGTTTCCAAGGCCGGTTGCCCCATAAGAGTTCTTCATATGAAACGCTGCCAGCGGAACCACTTCCAGCATTGATAGCGCTGCAGCAAGAGAAAGCAGCAGCACCAGAAGCAGGAAGGACGCAGTTTTCGGAACTCTTCGTATTTGCTCAATCCATTCTGATTTAAAATAGTAACCCATAAGAAAAAACGGAAGAAAGGCCAGCGTTCGCCCTATCGATAATGTTGAATTAAACAATGGAATGAATCCTGCCGTCAGGGAGATTAAAAAGCTGATTGGCAGGATATTTTTAATTCTGACAAGATTTATGAGGAAATATCGATAGAAAAACAGCGTCAGCAGATACCAAAGCGCCATTGTCGGCAGCGTCAGATCGAAATTTGCCGTTCCAAAAATAAGAGATCGGATCCCGTACATAAGCGGCATTAGAATCAGATAGGGATACAGGAAGGTCTTGAAGGCAGTATCCCTGCATTTTTGCGGATTTCCGGAAAAATAACCGGAAATAAAAAAGAATGCCTGCATGATATACGAAAATGAGGTGATGTAGATCATCCCCCCGAGATTATCCGCATCAAAAGCAGTGCTTGCCCTGAAATAATGGGCAAGCACCACTGAAAAAATCAAGATTGCCTTTATATTGTCGAAAAGGTAATTTCTATTGCCTAGGTTCTCAGTCAATTTATATATTTTCCTTTTTATCGTCTGTCTCCCATCAGCCGCTGCCGAAATGGGTATCTATACGGTGATGTTTTTTTTAACTTGTCACTCAATATTTTATTGTAAATCCAAAGCAAGTTCAAGTTTAATTTAACCACATGATTCATTTTATTCTTTCGCCCATCCAAAGGAGGTGGAAACCGCCTTTTTCCATCCTCTCAGCAATTCGGTTCTCTTCTCTGACTCCATTTCGGGCAAAAACGTCCTTTCAACCTGCCAGTTTTCCAAAACATCCTCTTTGTTCTTCCAATACCCTGTGGCAATCCCCGCGAGATAAGCAGCACCCAGGGAAGTTGTTTCAATGGTTACCGGCCGTTTCACCGGCACATCCATCAAATCGGATTGAAATTGCATGAGAAAATCATTGGCGCAGGCTCCGCCGTCTACTTTCAAAGCTGCAAGCTTTATCCCGGAATCCTCTTCCATGGCCTTTAAGACGTCGTAGGATTGGTATGCCAAAGATTCCAGAGTGGCTCTTACAAGGTGGAACTTATTCGCACCTCTTGTCAGTCCAACGATGGTCCCTCTTGCGTAAGGGTCCCAATACGGTGCGCCCAGCCCTACGAAGGCCGGAACGAGATATACACCGTTGGTATCCTCAACTTTTCTTGCCATCCACTCAGAATCTGACGAATGCTCTATGAGTTTCAACTCATCACGCAGCCACTGGATGGCAGCTCCTGCAACAAAGACTGAGCCCTCCAGTGCATAGTTTACCGTTCCGTCAAGCCCCCATGCAATGGTGGTCAGCAGCCCCTTCTGTGAAAGAATTGGTTCGGTTCCTGTATTCATCAACAGAAAGCAGCCCGTTCCATAGGTATTCTTTGCTTCCCCCTGTGCGAAGCACGTCTGACCGAACAATGCTGCCTGCTGGTCTCCCGCAGCCCCTGCAATGGGAAGTTCGCCGCCGAAAATGGTATGGTCTGTCATACCATAGATATGGCTGGAGGGTTTGGGCTCCGGCAGCATGACAGCGGGTATTCCCAGCGTATCCAAAATTTCAGAATCCCATTGCAGCGTATGAATATTGAAAAGCATTGTTCTCGACGCGTTGGAATAATCTGTAACATGGACTTTTCCGCCGGTAAGCTTCCAGATCAGCCAGGTTTCCACAGTCCCAAATAAAAGCTCTCCCCGCCGTGCCCGCTCCCCTGCTCCCTCTACGTGATCGAGAATCCACCTGATCTTCGTTCCGGAAAAATAAGCATCGATGGGCAGCCCCGTTTTATTTCGGAAGGATTCAGACAGCCCCTTTTCTTTCAGACTGTCACAGTATTCGGCGGTACGCCTGCATTGCCACACAATGGCATTAGAGACCGGTTCCCCGGTCTCTTTATCCCAAACGATGGTCGTTTCTCTTTGATTGGTAATGCCGATGGCGCAGATGTTTTTATGACCTGCGTTGATCTTGTACATTGCCTCCTGTGCCACGCCAATCTGGGTGGACCAGATTTCCATAGCGTCATGCTCAACCCAGCCCGGTTTCGGATAGATCTGAGTGAACTCTTTCTGCGCAAGGCTTACGATTTCACCCTTCTTGTTGTATAGAATACACCGGGAACTCGTAGTTCCCTGGTCAAGTGCCATGATGTATTGATCCATACAGTAAATTCCTTTCTTCCGTCACTACATCCGCAGTAAATCTGATTTAGTCTCTCAGAGGTCTGCGCACTGCCTGCCTTTTTCCCTCAGCTTCGTCATCCGATGCTGCTTCACCCTGAACCTCATTGAAATCCGTTGTCTGTTCCTGTGAATGCTGTTTCCGTCTTTTTTTCATCATCCAGTTCTTTTCCAAGGAAAGCCGGAAGCTCCATGCCCGCCTGATGGAACAGCTCATTCATTGGAGGAATGGACTTCATCATGCCGGAAAGGAAATTAGCTGTAGCAGTTTTCCCTTGTTCTCCTGCACCGTTGCTGTCCCAGACAGTGACTTTATCGATCTTAATGTTCTTAATGGCATCAACCTGAATTCTGGTGAGATCTTCCAGTTTGTCTGCGATGATGAGCTTAACGGCTGCATCCGCATCCTGACCGGCAGCTTCTACAAGGAGTTTCATACCTTCTGCCTGCTTTGCCAGAATCTCTCTTGCACCACGGGCTTCCGCTTCCAGCTTTGCATAAATTGCATCCGCTTCACCGCGGGCTTTGCGTCTCATTACTTCAGCCTGAGCCTCTGCTTCGATTTCTGCTCTTTCCTTCATGATCTGGGCGTTAATCAAAACGTCTGCTGTCTGTGTCGCTTTTTCCAGCTGAGCACGTGTCTGCTCTGCTTCCTGCTGTGCAAGATAAGCCTCCTGCTTTGCTTTTGCAGCCTGAACAGCTTCGGCAGCGGTGGCCATTTTCAGAGCTTCCGCTTCTTTTTCTCTTCTTCTTGCTTCCGACTGAGCCACCTCGATCTTGGCAGTATTTTCTCCGTCGATGGCGCTTGCATCCGCTGCAGCCACCTGGATACGCTGATCCTTATGGGCATTTGCCTGACCGATTTCACCGTCTCTGTTCTTCTCCGCCACGCTTTTCTTTGCATCATTGATTGCTTTCGCAGCAGCTTCTTTTCCGAGGGCTTCTATGTAGCCAGATTCATCATTGATATCCGTAATGTTAACGTTGATCAGCCGGAGACCAATTTTTTTCAATTCTATTTCTACGTTATTGGAAACAGCAAGCAGGAATTTATCCCGATCCGTGTTGATTTCCTCAATGTCCATGGTTGCGATCACAAGTCTGAGCTGACCGAAGATGATATCCTTTGCCAGTTCCTGAATTTCCTGCAGTCTCAACCCCAAAAGGCGTTCTGCCGCGTTCTGCATGACACCCGGTTCCGTTGAGATACCTACGGTAAATCTGGACGGTACATCAATACGGATATTTTGTTTGGACAGCGCCTGCGTCAGGTCTACACTGATGGATATTGGTGTCAGATCCATATACTGATAGGCCTGGATGACTGGGATAATGAAAGCCGCGCCTCCGTGAATACATCTTGCGCTCTTTGACTGGCCGTCCTTATCGTTGCCAACCTTACCGTAGATTACCATCACTTTATCTGAAGGGCACTTTCTGTACCGCGACAGGATTAGAATAATGGTCGATAACAATACGACTGCAATGATACAAATGGCAATTAATACTTGAATGCTCATACTCTTACTTCCTCCTGATTTCTATTAATTTAACACTGTTATTTATTGGTCTTCTTCTACTGTTATTTATTGATCTTCTTCTACGATCAAAATATCGTTTCTGACATCGGTAACCCGAACCATATCGCCTGTGGGGAGCATTTTATCTCCCAGAGCCATTGCTGTACATTCTACATATCTTCCCTGTACCTGCAATGTAATTTTACCAGTACCAGCTCCCTCTGCAGGAATCGGGATATATACCCTGCCCGACTCACCGATTGCATTACGCAGATCCAATGTGCCGTTCGCTGTCAATTTCTTAGAAGCATGCAGCAACCTTGCAGCCGCATACATCGCAACGAAGCCCATAGCAATCCCGATAATAACGCTGAGAAACACCGGCGTGCCCGAAGTTACTCCCACAATGGAGCTCCACCCCATTACGGTCAGAAACGTAACAATGCCCTGAAGGGTAATCATGCTCATGATTGAAAAATCATGCGGATTCCCTCCGTCGCTTAAATGGCCGAGATCCCCCATATCGGAGGCATCTGCAATTTCGCCTATATCTGATCCCCCATGAAAATCGATACCCGAAGTATCGCTTGTATCGATTCCTCCGCCGCCTTCAAACCCCCCAAGCAGCGAAAGAACTGTTTGAATCACCATCACAAGCGTAGACGGTATCGCAATACAATATAAGATTCTTAATGCCTCATCCAATCCGTTCCACCATTCTGTCATATCATCTCCTCCTTTGCCTTTTGATTCTTCGTGATCGGAACTCAGTCACCCTTGCAAATTTATTTACTGCGCTCATCATATCAACCTCGCAAACCGTTGCCGGTTTGCTTTACAACAAACAATGAATGCATCCGAGACAAAAGCCCCTGCTTTTGTTTCATTTCACTGTGTTCATTATATCACATTTTTACCACATATCGACAGGAAAGCGAAAGATTATGATGGTAAATCTTATTTACCTTTATTATAACATTCGTCAAAACGTTGTCAATGATTATAATTGATTATTTCTGTTGATTTTAATAAATATCCTTGATAATATAGAGTAAATTATACTTACATCCAATTACACTAAAAATCATATATTCCATATCATATACTTGGAAGGATAGATCATACGATTTTATTAAAGGTAGATTATGAATTCTGCAGAGCTTGGAAAAAAAATTAAAGAAGCTAGAATCGCCAGAAAAATGACGCAAAGCGAAGTAGTGGGAACTTTCATCACCAGAAATATGCTGAGTCAGATTGAAAGCGGTACTGCTACGCCTTCCATCAAAACGCTGGAATACCTCTCGCGTGTTCTTGACATTCCGCTTTTTCAGCTGATTCCAGATCAAAAGGATGATTCCATTACGGTTTTGAATAGGGCCAAAAAATATCTTTCAGAAGGTTCTTACGATAAAATCCTGGAAATGGAAGAAGGATACCCTCCGGAGCTGCAGGATGAATTCCGGGCAATTTTTGCAAAAGCCGGACTTAGACTTGCGAAACAGCAGCTTCGTTCCGGTTGCTATAAAGACGCCGCCAGACTTTCCCAAAAGGCAATGGAATACGCGGAACAAGGCATCTACGCAAATCCCACGGTAAAGTCAGAGAGCATTATGATATTGAATCAGGCTGCAAGCAAGTTGAGCCTGGAGTTTCATGAGGATTCACACTGACACGACCCTTCATAACAAAAAACAGCACCAGACCTTTTCACATGATCCGGCACCATTTTAAAAAATAAATTCTGTTAAAATCGTATTGGAAATATCAATCCCCTTTTTCGTAAACCGCAGCCGATTGCCGGTATTCACCAAATATTTTTCCCTGATATACCGCTCCATTTGATTCCAATTGTGAGCATAGACCTCCTTTATGGACTCACCAAACCGGGCATGGAATTCATTCAGATCAACCCCTTCAATTTTTCTGAGTCCGGTAAAGAGATATTCCGAAATATCATCCTCTCTGGAATTGACATGGTTCCAAACAGTAAATGGACTGGACACAATGCAGGATGTATTTTTACCCATTGGCTGTTCTGCTATTCCCCCGGCTTTTATATACGCCTTTAAATCTGTCTCGTTGCTGAATCGCTCGCCGTTCATAAAAGAGTGAGCACCCAAACCCAACCCAAGATAGTTCTCCATGGACCAATATTTCAGATTATGGCGGCATTGATACCCTGCCCGGGAAGCATTGGAAATCTCATAATGCAGGTATTCCTTTTCGTTCAAAAAAGTCTGGGCATAATGATACATTTCCCGATCCTCTCTGCCGTCAGTCTCAACCAAAGTGCCTTCTTCTTTCATCTGAAAGAAAGGAGTCCCCTCTTCGATCTGGAGGCTGTAGAAAGAAAGGTGCTCGGGGGCAAGATCTGCCGCTGTGCGCAGCGTTTCTTTCCAGTGTTCCATGGTCTGCCCGGGGATGGAAAACATTAAATCGATATTGATGTTCAGGAATCCACATTTGCGGGCGAGGGAGTAATTGTCAAAGAAGTCCTTAGCGCTGTGGGCTCTGCCCAGACGTGTCAGAAGTTCGTTGTCAAAGGACTGGGTGCCGATGCTGAGCCGGTTGATCCCCATCTCGAGATAAGCTTCAAGCTTCTCCTTGTTCAGCGTCTTTGGGTTGCTTTCTATGGTAATTTCGGTGTCTTTTGCAAGGTCGAAACCCGAGGTCAGTTCCTTGGTCAAATCCCGTAAAAGCCCAATATTAAGCAGTGACGGCGTTCCTCCTCCGATAAAAATCGAATCTACATAATACTCGTTATGGTACATGTCGGAATACAGTACTATTTCTTTTCGCAAAGCATCAATGTATGCCTTTTGGTGATCATAGTCTGCCGGAAAGGAAAGAAAATCACAGTAATTACATTTTCTGATGCAAAATGGTATATGGAGATATAAGCCCAAGGATTTCCTTGGGCTTATGTTATTACCGTGATTAACTTTTAGAGTACAGCCGTTTTTTTCTCCGGCAGTTTTATTTATTGTCGTCATATTTCAGCACCGCTGTAAATGCCTCCTGAGGAACCTCTACACTGCCGAATTGTCTCATCCGCTTCTTTCCTTCCTTCTGCTTTTCCAGAAGTTTTCTCTTTCTCGAGATGTCTCCGCCATAACATTTGGCCAGTACGTCCTTACGATAGGCTTTTACCGTCTCTCTGGCGATGACCTTCTGGCCGATGGAAGCTTGAATCGGCACCTCAAACTGGTGGGGCGGAATAATCTGCTTCAGCTTTTCACAAACAAAGCGTCCCCTGTTATAGGCCTTGGATTCATGAACAATCATGGAGAAAGCATCCACCAGATCCTTATTCAGCAGAATATCCATCTTCACCACATTGGACTTTTCGTATCTGACGAATTCATAATCCAGGGAACCATAGCCTCTGGTCTTTGATTTTAATGCGTCAAAGAAATCATAAATGACTTCGTTCAGCGGCATTTCATAATGCAGTGCGACCCGGCTCTCAGTGATATATTCCATATGCAGCATCTTTCCTCTGCGCTCCTGGCATATCTCCATAATGCTGCCAACGTATTCCTTCGGAATCATAATGTCCGCTTTTACGATTGGCTCCTGAATGTGGTTGATTAAAAGCGGCGATGGGAGGTTGGAAGGGTTTTGAATCATTTCTTCCGTTCCGTCATTCATGACCACCTTATAGATTACGCTGGGGGAAGTAGTGATGATACCAAGATCAAATTCTCTCTCCAGTCTCTCCACGATGATTTCCATATGGAGAAGTCCCAGAAAACCGCAGCGGAATCCAAATCCAAGGGCTGTGGAGGTTTCCGGCTCAAAATGGAATGCGGCGTCATTGACCTGCAGCTTTTCCAGCGCATCTTTAACATTC
The DNA here is from genome assembly GCA_029239605.1 of Bacillota bacterium. GTDB lineage: Bacteria > Bacillota > Clostridia > Peptostreptococcales > Anaerovoracaceae > Anoxybacterium. The sequence continues at coordinate 11,956 of JARBUO010000039.1, forward strand.
TCATATTTTTCTCCCTCGGCGGGATAAATTCCACAGTAAACCATGGGCTGAACCTTCTTATAACCCGGAAGGGCTTCCTCGGTGGGATCTTGATCCAAAGTAATGGTATCTCCCACTCTGGCATCCGCAACCTGCTTTATGCTGGCACAGATATAACCTACCTCTCCGGCAGAAAGTTCACTGACAGGCATAGGGCCTGGTGAGTATACACCGACCTCTGTAACCTCATATTTCTTTTTTGTATTCATCAGGCGGATCACATCACCTTTTTTAACCTTGCCGTCAAAGACACGGGTGTAGATGACAACACCGCGATAATTATCGTAGTAAGAGTCAAAGATTAAAGCCTTGAGCTTAGCCCCTGCATCACCGCTTGGCGCCGGAACCTTCTCTACCACCGCTTCCAGAACCTCCTCGATGCCGATTCCCTCCTTGGCGGAAATCAACGGAGCATCATGCGCGTCAATACCAATGATATCCTCAATTTCCAGCTTGGCTTCATCGGGTCTTGCACTGGCCAGATCAATTTTGTTGATTACCGGCAAAATTTCCAGTTCTTCATCCAAAGCCAGATAAACGTTGGCAAGGGTCTGGGCTTCCACTCCCTGGGTTGCATCCACGATCAAAAGTGCTCCCTCGCAGGCAGCAAGACTTCGGGAAACTTCATAGGTAAAGTCCACATGTCCCGGTGTATCGATCAGATTGAAAATGTATTCCTTTCCATTTTTCGCACGATAAGCAAGCCTCGTTGTCTGAAGTTTGATGGTGATGCCGCGTTCCCTTTCCAGATCCATGTTGTCCAAAAACTGTTCCTTCATTTCCCGGTGGGATACGAGGCCGGTATTTTCAATGATGCGGTCTGCCAGAGTGGATTTGCCATGATCTATATGCGCGATAATACAGAAATTTCTTATCAATTGCTGGTACGAATTCATTGTTCCTCCCAATATATTATCAAGTATTTCTCATTTTGCTTCGTTATACAGCGTCCATTATACCACACCAGCATCTCGCTTTACAATATCTCTGTTTTAAATACGTTATAGTCCCGTTCAGGCTCTGTGATTCCGAGGAACCCCTGAATTCCAGAAACGGCAGTGTCCAGTCTTTCTGTGACACTGCCGGTGAGTTCACTCCAGTCAGCCTTTAGCTCACTGATATTGATTGCTGCACTTTTTCCGAACATGGATAGCGTAAGATAATCTGCATTGACCCTTCGAACCTGAAGCGACAGCTTTCCAGGCTGATCCATCATATCAGAATAGGCTTCATCCACAGCTGTAAAACCGTAAACAGCTGCAAATACAAGAATAAACAAAATCGCTTTTTTTAGTCTCATGATGTTCCCTTAATCAATCTCTGGAATACAGGGCAGCTTATGTTTTCCTGAATTACAGAGTACTGATTCCTTTGCTTTCGTATAGTTTAGTATTATTTTATTATTGATTTTCTTTGATTACTTCAGTTAGAACTTTCGCAAAGTACTTTGCAGTGATCTTTGTCTGATCAATGGTATTTTCATTGTTCCCCACTTCCAAAAGAATGTGGTTGTCAGCTACATACTGGTTAAATTTATATGGCTTTTCAATAATCTTTCCGCCAAATCCCGGATACATCTCCTCAGCTTTTTTATTGATTTTATTGGCAAAAGATCGCAGTGCTTCAACGTTGGGATTACCGGTTCCGATTACAAGACTGTAGCCTGCCATTGTCTCGCTGTTTATACTGACTGTTTTGGCCACATTCCCGACATATCCCGCTGCATCTCTATGTAGGTCGATTACGATTTTATCCGAATCATAACTTGCCATCAACGTCTTAATGGTCTCAAGTGACCTGGAGTAAGACTGATTATAAGACGGAGAGTCGTGAATGGTCTTATCGTGAACAACCTGAATTCCCGCCTTACGCAGTTCTTCGGTCATAATATCTCCAACCTCCCGGACTGTTCCATATTCCTGAAGGGAATGGAAATTGCCTTCCGTCACCGGCTGGTAGGATTCTGTTGCATGGGTATGATAAATGATGACCACCGGTTTTTTAACATCCACATCGGCAGGAGTAGGATTGGGCACCTCAGCGGTGATACCGGAATCTGTTGTTTGTTCCGGACTGGCAGTGCCGCTCTTTTCGATATCCTCCGGCGTGAAGAAATATCCTGGGTCTTCTTCCGCAAGATCATCGTTCAGAACCTTTGCTCCAGGAAACATGGAGCCCATCATCCCTTTTAACAGACCGGAAGACTTTTCATTCTCCAAAAGATCTGCCTCGCCGTTCTGGTCAGGTAACGTTGCAAGAGCCTCTCTTGATTCAAAAGAACTCCTGCTTACCGTGGGGAAGATATTCCCGATATACATTTTCCCAACATCTTCTTTTTTTCCATCAAGCAGCCCAAAGGGACCACCGTGCAGAAACGAAATCAAAATAAAACCGGAGACAACCCAGAACAGTAAGGTCATGATTCCCAGTCTTCCGCTTCCAGGTTTCCTCCTGCCGCCATATGCCCCGTATCTTCTTTTTTTCATTGATTTAACTCCTCAACACTCAGCAATACTAAGAGTATATGCCGGGATGAAGTGTTATATTAATTCCATTTGCAATTATATCGGAAAAATCCTTGATCACCTGGTCGATATCCGTTGCGGTTACAATCATTTGATATCCATTGTCATCAAGGTATTGCTCCGCACCGTCTGGATCGCTAAGGAAGCCGCTGAGGTTGTCCAAAATCAAGGTTTTCGTATCGATGACAGTAGGAACTCCGATGGCAATCACCTTAATACCAAGAGTTGACTCATTCAGCTGTTTCCTCATATTTCCGGTCCCTGCTCCCGGTGAAATTCCCGTATCGCTGATCTGGATCGTGGTGCTGATTCTATCCACATTTCTTGCCGCCAGAGAATCAATCGCAATGATTACTTCAGGCTTGGCAATCTTTGCTGCACTTTGAATCAAATCAGCAGTCTCCATTCCGGTGGAACCCATCACTCCGGGGATAAAGCCGCTTACGCATGAAATCTCATTGTCGCTGTCGGTATCATACATTAAAAAGTAATGCCTTGTGACCTTAACCTTGGCAACCGTATACGGACCAAGAGAATCCGGAGTTACCTTATCGTTGCCAAGTCCAATAATGAGCACCTTGAGCTTGCTGTGGAATTTGATCAATTTTTTTAATTCAATCGACAGGGCCATAGCCGCTTTTTCCTTAATTTCCTCCCGGCCGTCCACTGCACTGTCGATCTCCAGTGTAATGTAGTTGCCGATGGGCTTACTCAAGATCTTGCTGCCGTGTTCATCGGTTATTTTAATCCGCGTGATATCCACCGCATCCTCATAATGATCGGTATCAACCTCCACGCCTTTTATTTCGATCTTCTCCTCCTGATTTTCGGAATCGTAGATTTCCTTATTTTCAATGGCCAAATCCGTTCTGAATTTCATCGTGCTTTTTCTCTCTTTCCATCGGTCTACATTGCGGTAATGAACTTTTTATATTTTTGCCTTGCATTTTCCATTCTATTCATGTATACTCAAACTTGCGATATTTTGCGAAAGTGGGGTGAAATAATGGCGAATATCAAATCAGCAAAGAAAAGAATCAGCGTCATCGCAAAGAAGACAGCGATCAACAGAAGAGTTAAGTCTCATCTGAAGGCAATCGTGAAGAATTTTGACGGAGCAATCGCTACCGGAGATTTTGACACAGCAAAAGCTAAGCTGGCTTTAGCAGAAAAGAAACTGATGCAGGCAGCTGCAAAAGGAACCATTCATAAGAATGCTGCTTCCAGAAAAGTTTCCAGAATGACGACCAGATTCAACAAAGCAAAAGCAGAATAATCTCACCCGTCCCCACAGTGCATAAGTTAAATGCACAAAATATGGAAACAATTAATCATGCCAGAGCTGGCGGTGTCTCCCAGTTCATGGCATGATTTATTTTGCCCGTAAACAAGGAATGACATAGGCGAGACAAACGGATAAAGAAAGAAATACGATCCAAAATTGCAGGAACAATCCCACCAACCGTGGCTGAAAGCAGCTGTCGGAAGGTTTTTTCAGCACTCTCCGCTTAATTGAGCAGCTTGTTCAGCTACTGTCAAACACGGTTTACGCCGTGATTTGTTTGACAGCCTGAACATAGCGAAATGAAGCGCTTCGAGTGCCAAAAACCTGACCTGCTGATGAATCCGCGGTTGGTGGGTTTATTTTACTTGTGGGTCTCTGTAAGCTTTATCCGTTTATCTATGAATTATGGTTCTATTCAAGGAGCTTTAAAACCGACATCACCAGCAATTGAATTCCAATTCCGATGCAGCTTTCATCTACTTCAAAACCGCTGGAGTGTATCCCCTCATTTTCCCTTCCTTTATAGCCGCTCCCAAGAAAGAAAAATGCTCCCGGCACCTTTTCCAGATAGTAAGAAAAGTCCTCCACGCCCATGGTCGGTTCCTTCAGTTCTACAACCTTTTCGACTGCGGTCTCGCAAATGACTGCATTTTTCACGGTATCCACAACGATGTTATCATTGGTTAATACCGGATATCCTTTTTTGAATTTTACTTCCGCTCTTGCGCCGTAAGCCTTTGCTGTAGATTGCGCCATTTCTTTCAATCTGGCTTTTAGAAATTCCCTGCTGAAACTGTCAAGAGCCCGAATGGTGCCCTCCAAAACCACCGTGTCAGCAATCAGGTTGACGGCTGTGCCGCCGTGGATGATTCCGAAGGTAATAACTGCAGGATTCAGCGGGCTGATATTTCTTGCTACAATACTCTGGGCCCCGCATATAATCTGCGATGCGGCAGCAATGGCATCGACGCCCATTTCAGGATATGCGCCATGGCTGTGCTTTCCTTTTACGGTAATCTGAAACGTATCTGATGAAGCATGAACCTTTCCGTATTTTATGCCTATGGTTCCGGCCGGTAAATCAGGCTTTACATGCAAACCGAGGATGAAATCAGTTTTGGGACTTAAGCAGCCTCTTCGGATCATGCGCCGTGCACCTCCGGTTGTTTCTTCCGCTGGTTGAAATATAAATTTAACATTTCCGTTCAATTCATCCTTAATTTCATTCAACACCCTTGCAGTTCCAAGAACTACAGCCATATGGACATCATGTCCGCAAGCATGCATGAGCCCCTTTCTTCTGGATGCAAACGGAAGGAGAACCGTCTCCTGAATCGGCAGAGCATCCATATCGGCACGAAGTGCCACAGTTTTCTTTTCAATGCTTTTATGTATAGAACCAACGACTCCGGTGGAAAGCACTTCCTGATAATCAATCTTCATTGTGCTCAGCTCCCGCTTAATACGCTCTGCTGTCCGACACTCTTCATTTCCAAGTTCAGGCCATTGATGCAAGTCCTGCCGGATGCTTACTGCCCATTTCTCCGCTTCTTTTACCAATTCATCCAATTTCACATGACTGACCAAGTTGAAATCCCTCCCCGCGGTATTAATTGCTAACCTGTATTAATATAATATTAAGCAGAAATGAGATTTATGAGGAGGTACTTGCAGAATGTCCGTTATGTTAAAGCCGAAATGTCTGAAGCCTGGTGACCGGATCGCTTTGATTGCTCCTTCGTCGCCTGTAACGGAGGAGAAACTGGAGCTTTCTGTTAATTCCGTTAAGTTTCTGGGACTAAAACCCGTTCTATACCCTTCTGCTTCCATGTCACATGGGTATTTATCAGGGCCGGATGATATCAGAGCAGCCGATGTAAATGATGCGTTTTTAAATCCTGATATCGATGGTATTTTCTGTGTAAGGGGCGGATATGGGATGACACGGATATTGAATAAAATAGATTATAAAGCCATTGCCAAGCATCCGAAGCTCCTCCTTGGGTACAGTGACATCACAGGGCTCCATGTGGCACTCAATCAAAAGTGCAGGCTCATCACGCTGCATTCCCCCATGCCCTCCCGAGGCTGGAATACACTGGATGCCGTTACGCTGGAGTGCCTTACCAAGTGCCTGTTATCACCGGAGCCTATGGGAACTGCACCGGACGTCGAAGGGGAACCGATTGAAGTTTTATATCCCGGCATTGCCGAAGGGCAAATAATCGGAGGAAACCTCTCCCTGCTTGCGGCTACCTTGGGCACCCCTTATGAGATTGATACCAGAAACAAAATTCTTTTTATCGAAGAGGTAGAGGAACGGCATTACAAGATTGACCGCGGCTTGACAAGCCTTGCCCTTGCTGGGAAATTTGATGATTGCGCCGGAATCATTTTGGGAACCTGGGCTGACTGCGGCGACCCTGATCTGGAGCCCGGTCACAATCTGACGCTGAACGAGATTTTTGATGAAATCATCAAACCCTTTGGCAAGCCCACCATCAACAATTTCAGAGCGGGTCACATTTACCCGCAGATCACAATACCAATGGGGGTAAAAACCAGGTTGGATGCCAACAAGGGCACCGTTACCTTCCTTGAAGCAGCCACCCAATGAAGAAAAGAAAAAAGCTGCCCAATGCGGAAAAGAAAAAGTTGTGATAAATCCCTTGCTCGTCCCATATTTTATGTATATAATAACATTAGAGAAAAGAACCGTCATAGATTACACACATTTCCTATGAAGGGCTTTTATTTAATGTAATTAGAATGCATTTAAATGAAAGGCCTTTTATTTTTTATAGAAACAGATTGAAGAAATTACTTACCAACGCAGTGCTTGAAGGTCTGCAATCGGATAAATCCTTCGGGTATCTGAAAGATGAAATTGAAAAAGCGAAGGTTCTCGACGGAAGAAAGTTTCCCGGAAATGTCATTACCATGAATTCGAAAGCCTTAATTTCCATTAACGGCAATGAAGAAGAGGTCACCTTAGTCTATCCGCAGGATGCGGACTTAATCGAAAACAAAATTTCAATTTTGTCCCCGGTGGGTACTGCAATCCTTGGCTACAGCGAAGGTGATACAATTCAATGGTCAGTTCCTTCCGGCATGACAGAAATACTCATCAAGGAAATCCTTTACCAACCGGAGGCGGCAGGTGATTTACACCTGTAATAGGATTGAAAACAGAGCTTGAAATACTTGCTCACGCTAATGAGCAGGAATCTCAAGCTCTTTCTTTTGTTGGCAGATATTCAGCACGTTTCATACAGATTCAGCGATTCGTCAGGCATTCATGCTTTGGCTAAGATTCTGCATAGCACATGCCTCAAAGCTTTATAGTATTATACATTCTTATGTCTTTGTATTTTTTTTGTTGTGGTCTTTATAAATTCGTCCTTGCGTACTGCAATATTTCGAATGCGCTTATAGATCGGTAATTTTTCGTTGATTTCTGCAATCACTCTTTTTATCAGCGACTGTACCTCTTCTTCCCCAAAGCTTTCCCCGAATTCTTCGTAAATCACCTCATAATTGGGTCTGACCTGCGCACTGACCAGTGTATCCTCGTTTTCATCGTCTTCATAGCCATGAACCAGGCTTTCCTGAATATATTTATTCCGATTGATGTAATATTCAACCTCTTCAGGATAAATATTTTTACCATTTTTCGTAACGATGACGTTTTTCTTTCTGCCTGTAATATAAAGCCAGCCCTCATCATCTAAAAACCCTAGATCCCCGGTATGAAACCAGCCGTCACGAATGACTTCCGCAGTCTTTTCCGGCAGATTATAATAGCCCAGCATTACATTTGGGCCCCTGTAGATGATCTCACCGATCCCATCTTCATCCTTGTCGATGATCCTGATTTCACCGGTTTCTACTGCAGGGCCAGAGGAACCAGCTTTTTTATACGTATTACAAAAATCCGGTGTTCCCGAAACAAGCGGCGCACACTCTGTTAGCCCATATCCTTGAAGCATCTTCAAGCCCAGATCATCATATCCGCGCAAAACGTTAGGATCGATTCCTGCGGCCCCTGTAATGAGCAGCCTCAATTTGCCGCCAAACTTCTCGTGGACGCTCTTAAACAGCTTTTTGCTGGTGTCGATACCCAAAGATTTCATCGTTTTATTCAGTTTAATGGCTTTTCTTAATGTATTGGCTTTCCCTGTTTTCTCAGCCTGCTTCCAGATCTTATCGTAGATTGATTCAAAGATGAGCGGCACACCAATTAATATCGTTGCCTGTGCTTCCATCAGGTTTTTGTTTACATATTTCAGCCCCTCGCAGAACGCAGTGGAGGCACCGCGATACAGAACCAGCGACATACCCATGGTTGATTCAAAGGTATGGTGGATGGGAAGGATGGATAAGGTCCGATCCTCAGGTGTGACCAACGCGATTTTGCAGGTGTCCATCACGTTGACCGCAATGTTTTTATGACAGAGCATAACACCTTTCGCCGCATCTGTTGTCCCCGATGTGAAAAGAAGAATTTTCATCTCTTCCGGGTCGATCTCACAGTCCATAAAGCTTCTGTCCCCACCGCGAATCAGCGCTTCTCCCGAAGCAACCAGATCCTCCCAGTCACAGACACCGCCCTTTACCGGTTCTGCACCGGAAGTCTTTAACGGCTCGTTTAAATCAGTTCTGTCTCCGTAAATCTTCATCCGAATTTTATAATCAATTTCAATGTCGTTAAAGTACTCTTCGAAACTTGGCGTAAAGAAAACCGCTTTGCAGTCTGCAGTTCGCAGAAGATTATTGATTTCATCTTTTCCAAGCTCTTTATCTAAAGGAACAACAACGCCTGCACCGTTGACAACGGCAAAGTAAGATGCAATCCATTCGTAGCAGTTTTCACCGATGACAGCAATTTTCGCATCCTTAAGTCCCATGGAAATCAGTTTTGTCCCAAGTGCATCAACGTCGTTTTTGACCTGGGAATACGTAATATTCTGATACGCTCCGCCCTTTGCTTTCTTTGTCAGAAAAGCGGGCCTGTCTTTGAAAAGCTGCACGCTGGAATTCAGCATATCCTTAAGGGATGTGATTGTCCTGACCTCATGGTACTTCTCTTTCAGTTTGTTTTCCATTTCCTGTTTCTGCTCCTCACAAGAATAGTATTACTACATAATAAGGTATATGTTATCATGTTATATATTATATAAGATGATATGTGATATTACAATCATACATGAATTCAAATCACAAGTAAATAAAATTTAATAAGATCCTGATACTTAACGAATGAAGCGTTATGCTTTGTTAAGGAGGGTATCAGAAGCAAAGATAAAGTATTTCCACTCTTTTACAGGGTATGCTATACTATAAGAAAAAAACAGGAGGTCGCTTTATGACTGCACATATTTACGCAGCAAAAAAAGGTGAAATTGCTGAATCTATCCTCTTGCCGGGTGACCCGCTAAGAGCAAAATTTATCGCAGAGAACTTTCTTGAGAGTCCGAAATGCTATAATGAAATCCGAGGAATGCTCGGTTACACAGGCACTTACAAAGGGGTTCCTGTTTCTGTTCAGGGAACCGGAATGGGAATGCCGTCCATGGGAATTTACAGCTGGGAACTGATCAATGATTATGGCGTTCAAAACCTGATCCGAATTGGTTCTGCCGGCTCCTTCCATGAGAAGGTAAAAATCAGAGATATCGTTTTTGGAGTCAGTGCTTCCACAGATTCCAACTATGTTCATACCTTCGGCGTGAATGGAACCTACGCACCCTGCGCAGATTTCGATCTGCTGATGAAAGCTAAAGATGCAGCGGACAAGCAGGGAATCTCCTTCCATGCCGGCAATATCGTATCCTGTGATGTTTTTTATGAGCAACAGGAAGGCTGGTGGCAGAAATGGGCTAAGATGGGAGTGCTGGCAGTTGAAATGGAAGCAGCAGCACTGTACATGAACGCTGCTTACCTTGGTGCCAAAGCACTTTGCATCATTACCATCAGTGATCACTTCATCACTTCGGAGCAATCTACTTCCGAAGAGAGAGAAAAGTCCTTCACAGATATGATGAAAATAGCACTGGAAGCTGCCATCGCATAGATGTAAGAGATTATAAAAGAATTTATTATATGCGTAACAAATAAAGCAGGTTGTTTTTCCTGTAAAATAAAGATGCTGCAAATGGTCTCAACATCATTCTGCAGCATCTTTTTTATTTTTACTTAGCATAACCACAGGATTTTATAAAGAGCCTTTTTTGCTAAGTTCTTCTTTTTTCATAAGTTCCTACAACTGAAAGTCAATTTCATGTTCACAGTCGTCAATCTTATAATGATCTTCCTCAAATAAGGAAAGGCAGGCGGATACAACCTCCTGATGATAGCGGCTTCCCCCATTTGTTCTGATTTCATCCAGTGCTTTATCAAGTCCAAGAGCGGGCCGATATGGGCGGTGGGACATCATTGCTTCCACCACATCGGCAACCATCAGGATTTTTGCTTCCATAGAGATTTCACTGCCCTTCAACCCTCTCGGATAACCTTTGCCGTCACATCGTTCATGATGCTGATAGATGGTCTCGGCAATATTTTGAGGAAGATCGACTTTCATCAGCATTTCATAACCGCTGATGGAGTGCGTTTTCACCATTAAAAGTTCCAAATCGGTCAACGATCCGGGCTTGGACAGAATCTCTGCAGGAATGGCAATCTTGCCGACGTCATGGATGTAGCCGATCATGCGAATATGCTCTATGGCCTTTTCCTCCAGCCTCATCTTTTTTCCGATCTCAGCAGACAAATTTCCAACCCTCCGCTGGTGACCCGCCGTATAAGGATCTCTGGCTTCAACAACCGAGGAAAGCAGAGAGATAATGCCCTGCATCGCACCTTTGAGCGCATTGGTCTTCTCTTCTACGATATGTTCCAGACCCCTCTGATACTTGAGGTTTTGCCGTTCCAGTTCCTCTTTTTCGTCAATAAGGCGCTTCACTTTCTCTGCATGCCGGATAGCCGATATGAAGTGTTCCTTTTTTATGGGTTTGGTCAAGTAATCATTCGCTCCGCTCTGAACAGCTTTTACAGCCGTATCCACGGTAGGTTCTCCAGTCATGATAATGATCTGGATCGTTTGGGATTTCTCGCGAATTCGCTCAAGAAGCTCAATTCCCGTTATTCTTGGCATAATAATATCCGTTACGATAATATCATATTCTTTTTGATCCATCATCTGGAACGCTTGATAAGCATCTGCCGCAGTATCGATCTCATAGCCTTCGGGTCTTAGAAATTCCGACAGGGTTACTCTCATGCTTTTTTCGTCATCAACAATTAAAACTTTGAACATAATCCTCCCTCACAAACTCCAGCCATTATCAACAGGTAAAATAAGAATACATTTCGTATAGAAACCTTCCTTGGTATCTATCGTAATACTGCCGTGGTGGTCTTTTACAATACCGAAGCTGATGGAAAGCCCCAATCCAGTTCCTGTTTCTTTCGGTTTGGTGGAAAAGAAGGGCTCAAATATCTTCTCCCGAATGTTGTCCGGAATCCCGTTCCCATGGTCTTCCACAATGATTTTCATCCACCTGCGCTCTGCTTCAAAAAAGTGGGTGCAGGATAACCGGATGATTTTGTCCTCATCGTAATCCCGGTACTTCTCATTCAGGGCATCTCTGGCGTTTGTCATCAAGTTCATGAGAACCTGCTGAATCTGCTGACTTCTGCATTTGATGTCCGGCAGATTCTCCTCCAGTTCCACTTCCAGCGTAATTTGGTCGCGCTTAACCACAGTATTGATCAGCGAAATGGTCTGATTAATGATATCATAAATACTTGCATAACTATGGGACTGCTTTTCCTGCCTGGAGAACTGCAGCAGGTTTTTCACAATGGTGGCTACCCGGTCGGTCTCCTGCAGGATTTCTCCCGCATATTCCGAAATCGCTTCATTACCATCTCCTGAAAGGTCTAAAATCAACTGGGCATAATTCATGATGCCATTGATGGGATTGTTGATTTCATGGGCAACGCCTCCAGCCAATGTTCCGATGGCTTCCAGCTTTTGTTGCTGTCTCAGCTGTGCCTCAACTTCATTCTTCGCATGCTCCAGTCTTTTTCTTTCTGTGATATCTCTGGCAAATACCAGCGCACCGTCCAGGTTCTGGTAATGCAGCGGTACTGCAGTGACATCCACATCAACAGGGGTACCATCCAGCTTGATAAAGACTTCCTCATTGGATGGCACAGCCTTCTTCCCTTGGTTCAGCTGGTGAATTCTTTCGCGGATCACCTCCTGATACGCGGGATGAAACCGTTCCATTACAGAAGTACCCAGCAGCTCCCTTTCGGACTGAGCGCCGAAGAGAGAGACTGCAAATCGGTTTAAGAAAGAGAATTTACCGTCTGTTTGAATAAAGATCGCTTCCGGTGCGCTTTCAATCAGAAGACGGAAACGCTCCTCACTTTCCTGGAGAGCCTTGGTTGCCGCTGCGCTTTCTGACACATCATGCACGATGGAATAATTTATGGTTTTACCGTTTATCATCAATGGGCCGCTGTAGACTTCCACATCAATCTCTCGTCCTGAGGCAGTTCTATGCTGGAAGAAAAAGTGGTTCTGTTTCATGTGAACAGAATTGCTCAAGTTGGCTTTTACACCAGCCTCTCCTAAAGTATTAATCTCACTGATTTTCATTGTTTTGAGGGTTTCAATAGGCCAGCCGTAAAACTCCACCGCAGCAAGATTGGCATCCACGATATCTGCTGTTTCAGGATCGATGAGAAGCATCACTGCATAATTATTGTTAAAAATGCTTGCATACCTTCCCTCTGCTTCTTCAATCATCTGACGTGCTTCTTTTCGATACTTTTGATGGAGTAGAATCATGCTTAGAAGAACCGTTACCACAGGGTAAAGAAGCATGATGGGAATACTTACTTCAGCCAAAACTTCCAGCGGCTGAGGCCATGGAAGAATAAAGACACAAGAAAGCATTCCGAGATGAAGAAGAATCCCAAAAACATAAATATTCAGCCATTTGCATTTCTTTCTGTCCGGTAAATTTAGTCTGCGCCACAAGATTCCGATCAGACAGGATGATAGGATGATTGCACACCCGGCAATTGCCCCGGCGCCTCCGATGAAAAGACGGTAAAAAATCAGGATGATCCCTGCAATAATAGACGGTATGGCCCCAAAAGTTAAGGCTGTAACACCAAGCAGAATGGAGCGGGTATCGAAGAGTATACCACTTTTCAAATGCAGCGGAACGCTCATGATGGCCAGACCAATCAAGCCGATGAGGAGACCATTGATAACAGGAACAGATCGTTTCCAGCGATCATTGATCAAGTAAGAAAGTTCATAAATTACAATCAATGCCATAAGAAGTGCCGAATTGTTGATCAAACCTACATACAGATTTGTATTCATCCATATACCCCCTGCTATCTGCAACTATTCTTCTATGATTTTACTGTATCCAGTACGCTGTGACACCTTACTCCTTACATTCACCAGGTTAAATTTCAATATGACTGCGTTGTCAGTCAACCGTGTAAATATAAAATACTATTATTTTCGACACAATGCAAGAATTTTGAACAATATAACACTTAATTACATTTAATCAGGTTTTTTCTATAGGATTTTGACTTATTTAACTTAAAAGCACAATAATAAATCATGATGGAAAATCAAAGGGTTGTCCAGATACAGACTATGGGTGGACTACGCAATTGTAATCCAGCGGATTCATACCAGAAGTTAAGGTTGGTCTACCAGGAATAGTTTCATGTATCATGTCATGATTTTGGAATTAATCGTATGATTCGATCGTCCTCAGGTCTTGGAACACCTCCCCTGCCATCCCGATTGCTGGTAGACAGGTAGATCGATCCATCATTGGCCTGAATCACATCCCGGAGCCGCCCATATTCCCCTTGGAGCCAGGGTTCTATACTTAGCGCTTCTGTTCCGTTTTCTGACAGAGGAATGGAGACCAGCTGCTGCCCCCTCAGGGTAGCTACCAGCAGACGATTCTCCCACGGACCTTGATTGAGATATGCAATTCCTGATGGAGCCCAGGTTGCATTCCCGGTGTTGAAAAGAGGTTGTTGAACCGTAAGTTCATTTGATTTTTCATCTCCGATGACAAGTGGCCACCCATAATTTCCGCCGGGAATGATAATATTGATTTCATCCCGCGCTTCCGAACCATGATCCGATGCATACATTACGTTGTTCGCAGGATCCCAAGCCATTCCCTGAGGATTTCTCAGCCCATAGCTATATACAGGCGATCCGGGAAAGGGATTGTCTTCCGGAATGCTTCCGTCAAGCTCGATCCTAAGGATCTTTCCGGCTGTACTGGAAAGGTTTTGCGGCAGCGATGTGTTGCCTGCGTCGCCCGTTGAAATATAGAGCTTTCCATCGGGGCCTATTTTGATTCTGCCCCCATTATGGACCAGGCTGCCGGGAATTCTGTCGATCAGAACCTGGTCGATAAACGCTCTGTTGTCCTGCTCGATCAGACGGATCACACGATTATAGGTCTGATTGTCCTCCAGATAGGTATGCATGACGTAAATAAAATGGTTTTGCAGAAAATCCGGGTCAAGCGCAATCCCCAAAAGTCCCCCTTCTCCCTGGCTGGTAAATGGCTCCCGAAAGGTCATGATCGGTTCAGGGTAAAGCTTCCCGTTCTGAATCATTCTCAGGGTCCCGGGTCTTTCTGTGAAATAAATCCTTCCATCCTTACTGATGTCCATGGCCCAGGGAATATTGAGATCTTCAGCGATGATCTGCGCTTCAAAAGGAAATTCTCCCTGTGAAACCGGCGGCATACTGCGCTCGGTTTTGAACAGAGAATTCCTTCTTCGCAAGATGTATGGAGATTCCTTTCGATTCTCAAGGGAACTGCCTTCATTGGTCATTCTGAAGTTTTTCGTTCCTACTCTTCGAAAGTTTTTGGCTCCTGTTCTTTGAATATTTTTGGCCCCCGCTCTTTTTTTCCGAAATAGAAAAAGTTTATTGATATTGAATTTACCTCCGGACATCTTCTGCCCTCCATTCCATATAAATTCAATGAATACTCCCTTTTCATCATATTACAATCTAAGTTATTTCATGCCAGTACATCGTATATTAAATCACTGGATTGAAAACGCAGGATCAATTTTCAGAGGCACTTTTTCACACTAATTTCCGTTCCCTGCTTTTTTTATTCGCCGCAGGATAAAAATTACAAGGCAGGCAACAAGAAGAATCGGCCAGATAATCGAGATTATCATGGGAAGGTATCGCAAACCGTCGAGGGACTTTTGAACTTTATCAAGGGTTGTCACCTGCTCTTTATTGTATAAAGTAAACTGGAGCTCCTGCTCCGGCAAACCATCAAGCACAGCAGTGTATCTCCGTTCCTCTTGGAGTTCCAGAGGCAAAGTACTTTCAATCAAATAAGGAGCTTCCTGCGGAGTACGGATTTCAAGTTCCAGTTTTCCAAAGGACTGCCAGTGTTTCGCAGGGCTCAGCAGATAGGTGTAAAGATATCTGGGCATTGATGTTTCCCGGCGATCCATCGTACCATTCGTTAAGTATCCGACGCGTACTGTTTTTTCAGTATCTGCAGGAAATTCAACAGTGTAGAGTAGTGTTATGATACGATCAGCATGTGATACGGAAAGGACTTCATCCAGAAGACTGTATCCGGCAACAAGCCCGTCATTAGAAATTCGATTTAAATAAAGATTTATCAGCTGGGTATCCTCAATTGCATTACGAATGTCTCTGCCGAGTTCCCGGCGGATGTGATCCATAAGATAGTCCCGCGGCGCAACGCTGATTTCTTCTTTCTCCAAACGAAAATCAGACGGATCAGCTTCCTTTCCGTCCTGAGTTAAAACCTCAGTTTTCAAGGTACTGGGTTCGCCTAATACAAGAATTTCCACCGTCTGCTCTTGTTCTCCAAAAACTCCTGCTCCAATAGAAGCGCCTTTTCCCTCCGTATAACTGGCCATATTAAAATTCTTACCGATCAGTCTTGTCTTTTGAGGGTCGACCTTGAAGCTTACTTCAAACCGTAAATCCTCTCCCGTGACAGGTTTTATTTGATAGCGAAGGAGCTTTGCGTTTTGATTCAGATCAATCCCCGGCAGTTCCAGCTCCGCTGTCGAGATGTGAAGTCCTCCATAATGAAATTTTTGATCAGAATCGTATGCCTGTTCTGCTTCGTCCATTGCCGGATAGATCTGGTAGGAGACAGGATTTCCGTCAGACTCTATGGTCAAATCCTTTACTGAAAATTCCGATAGGCTGGACACGAGAGAGAAAGCCATCTGGACTGATTTGTCCGAATGGGATGTATTCTTCATCGTATATGCTGCTGTAACCTTTGCAGTAGGAGTAAAGCCGTGTCTCTCTTTCGCGGGAGCGTTAAAATCAAAACGCAGCGTCTCATTGATGATCGAAACAGGAGATGACGCATCCACAAGAAGCACTTCCGAATAGGGATATCCTTGCCAGTAAGTAGGGGCCGAATTGGCAAATACTACCGTTGATTGTAGCATCATCAATATCATCATAACAATTGTTTTTCTAAATCGAAAACCAATTTTCAACCGTACCCATAAACTCATTCTCATCCTCGTTCTCCCTTCATCTTCACCCTCATTTTGACCTTTTGCCCTTCAACAACGCCTCTTTCTTCCGATGGCAGATGCCGTTTTCAGCCCTGTTGCAGTATAATGAACCAGTAAAAAAACAAGAAACTTCACCCTGCCGCCACACCAAAATCGGTTATTTACCAATTTAGATTTACCATATTATTCTATAGGAATTATCTCACTTCCGCAAGTTTCATCTATAGAAAAAGCCCCTCACCCATTGGGCGAAGGGCCGCTCGTCAAGGATTACTCCCAGCGAAAACAGCGTATAGAAACTCCGGTACAAATCACAGTGATAGAAACCATGACGATAACCGGCAGCATAACATCACCAGCCGGCAAGCCGAGAGACATCGCCTTCAGCAGCTTGATTCCCTGTGTTAACGGCATGATGTCGGCCACAGTTTGCAGCGAAGGAGGCATCACTTCATAGGGCAGCGTTGCTCCGGAAAAAATCAACATCGGAAAATACAGAATGCTGGCGATCATACCGGCTGTCTTCGTGTTTGGAGCAAGCCCGCCAACCATCAGGCCGATGCTGAACATCGACAGCATTACCAGAAAATACGCTGGCAGAAACGACATCCAGGAACCTTCAAAACGATAACCGAAGAAAATTGCCGCAACCCAGTAAACCAGAAAAAGGGAGCAAACAGAATAAAGCGTATAGATTACTGCTTCGACCCCGAGGATCATACCCGGGTGAACAGGCGTCACTTTCATCCGCTTTAAGATTTTTTTCTGTCGATAATCAGAAATTACAAGGGGAAGCCCCATCACACCTCCTGCACAAATTGCAATGGTCGTTACAGCTCCAAAGGATTGTGCTAAAAAACTGTAAGGTGCACCGTCAAAAGCAGGGCGGCTTCCAAACACTGAACCAAGAATGATCACTGCAATAATAGGCATAAAAATTGCGAATATTATCATATCCATTCCACGTAAAGATAATTTTCCTTCTATTTTTAAATGTGTGCTAAAGGCTTTCATATTCATTCCCCTCCTCATCCGTAAACCAAAGATAAGCGTCTTCGAGATTATTTCCTGGTCCGGCTTCAATGGCCTCCTCCACAGCTCCGTAAAACACTGTATGGCCCTTTTTTAAGATTAAAATTTTATCACACAAGGTTTCAACTTCATCCATAAAGTGAGATGTGAGAAGGATTGTCAGCCCTTTTTCCTTCATGCCCTTCAGATAGTGCCATACCTCGCGCCTTGCCTTTGCATCCAGGCCGGTGGTCAGTTCGTCTAAAAAAACCACCTCTGGATCGGGAGTCATGGCCAAAACAATAAAGAGACGCTGCCGCTGCCCTCCCGACAGTTCGCTGACATTACTTTTCTTCTTGCCGGACAGCCCTAGTTGAATCAGCAGTTTCTCATAATCAGCGGGGCGCGGGTATAATGCAGCTGTCACTTCACACAGTTCTCCTACCGTAATCTTTTCCTGATACGCAGATTCCTGAAATTGAACACCGACCCTTTCGAAAAGCCTTCTTCTCTCTTTCACAGGATTCAAACCAAGGATCTCAACAGACCCGTCTTCAAAGGATCTGGTTCCGAGTAAACACTCTATGGTCGTCGATTTTCCTGCTCCATTTGCACCAAGGAGCCCGAAGATTTGTCCTTGGCCTACAGTGAAACTGAGCTGGTCTACTGCTTTAACACCACCGTAAGATTTGCTAAGGCCCTCAGCCTTAATTGTTATACATTCACTTTTCATATGTCATTCCTCCTTTCTCAAAAGAATAACACCAGAAGAAGGTCTGGTGTTTCAATGGAGGGTTGTATTTTTTCAGATCAGCAGTCTCATTCGATCCAGCTGCCGGATCATTTCGATTGCATTTTCTTCTGCCAGATGCAAAGACGTCAGAAGCTCATCACAAACAGAGACAATCTCCTCATCACTCCGCGGTGTATTGATTTCCCTGGAAACATCCGCGTCGGGATTTACTGACAGCGCAGTCAGCATTCTGAGAATAGATGCCAGTGAGTAGTTCGCACATCGAAGGGCCTTGATGATTTTCAGCCTGCTGAGATCATCATTCCCATAAACCCGATAACCGTTTTGTTTTCGTTTTACCGTTAAAAGGCCGTTCATCTCCCAATTTCTCAGCGAATCCATGGAGATCTCCAGAAATCGTGCAGCTTCTTTCCTGGTTAGCAATTCTGAATTCTTAAGATTAGAACTGTTCCTCCCCATCTCAGAAGCTAATGTTTTCGTAACGATACAAATAGCCTCCTCAGCATTCTGCTGTTCTCTTTTGATCTGCTTCAGATAGGCTTGGGACAGGACCACAGCCTTTTCAAGATCTTTCTGCGCTGAAGCCTTAATCACGTCCATAGCTCTTTTTCGAAGCCCATTTTGTAATATCTCAACCTTTAGGGCAATTCGAACCAATTTGACTTGTTCCAGATGATACTCATAAAAAACCCGGTATCCATTGGGTTTTCTTTCTGCTGCAGGAATTAAATGAAGTGCCTCATAAAGCCTAACCGTATTGGGATGAATCCCTGTCAATCGAGCGATCTCTGATGTTTTGTAGGTGTTCACTGCCCTATTACCTCCCACAAATCGTTTGTTCTATCATATCACAGTTCCCCCTTTATCATACTGATTAGTATAGCATCATGAAAAAGTCTGGTGTTTTAATGGAGGGTTTTATGAATTTTAATAGGATTTGAAAATCCTGTGTTCTCCCGTATTAATCGAGACTGTTTTTTCATTATATGGTATAATAATCTAATATAAAAAAAAAGAATCTTACAAATGAATCAGGAGGCAAGTATACATGGAAACAAGACCATATATGTCATGGGACCTGATCGGTGATTTTATTGCATCGGCCTTTGAAAAAATTGGAGTTCCCAGGGATGAGGCGGAAATATGTGCCGATGTACTGATGGAAAGTGACAGAAGAGGCATTGAAAGCCACGGCTGCAATCGCTTTAAACCCATCTATATCGATCGGATCAATGCAGGAATACAAAAACCTGTGACCGAGTTTGAGATTCTCAGAGAAACACCGACCACCGCTGTTGTAGACGGTCATGATGGAATGGGTATGGTAGTGGGCTATAAAGCCATGACCATGGCTATCGAGAAGGCAAAGAAGTATGGAATGGGCATGGTAGCAGCCAGAAACTCAACGCACTACGGCATTGCCGGCTATTATCCTTCCATGGCCATCAAGGAGAACATGATCGGAATCACCGGAACAAATGCACGTCCATCCATCGCACCTACCTTCGGCGTAGAAAATATGCTGGGAACAAATCCCCTCACCTTCGGTTTTCCCACAGATGAAGAATTTCCTTTTATTCTGGACTGTGCTACCAGCATCACACAGCGAGGGAAGATTGAATATTACGCCAGGGAAGGGAAAGACACTCCGGCAGGCATGGTCATTGGTCATGACGGCAATCCCATGACTGACAGTGTCAAAATACTGGAAGACCTTGTGAAAGAAACTGCTGCTCTGGCGCCCCTTGGCGGCATTGGTGAAGAATTAGGCGGCTATAAAGGCTATGGCTATGCTGCTGTTGTAGAAATTCTCTCCGCAGCCCTGCAAGCCGGAAGCTATCTGAAAATGCTGACGGGGCTTGATGCGCAAGGAAACAAAGTGCCTTACCATCTTGGCCACTTCTTCATTGCCATCGATACGGAAGCGTTTCTGGGGGCTGACAGTTTTAAGAAGACCACCGGAGATATTTTAAGAACGCTTCGCGCTTCCACACTTGCGCCGGGAGAGAGTAAAATCTATACTGCCGGTGAAAAGGAACATCTCGTATGGCTGGAAAGAAAGGATAAGGGCGTACCTGTTGGAGAGGCTGTCCAAAAGGAATTCATCGAAGTAAGAAACAGTTTAGGACTGCCCCACCGCTTCCCCTTTGAATAAGACCGATCGGGAATAAAAGCTATTCCTTTAGCGCTCACAAAATGTATTTGCTTAACAAAAGCCACAAAAAAGCTGCCTTGAACAGAGACTGAACCGACGTCCCGATCGTTGGATTTTGGGTCTAACTCTTGGGGGTCGGTTCAGACCTATTCCCGCCAGGGCAGCTCTTACTTATTCCTGAATCAGGATTACCCCCTGATTGCTCTGCCCGTCAATTTTGATGATCAGGGGCTTCTCAAAACGCACCAGCCTCACATGCTCTGTCTCACGGATAGCCTTAGCCTGCCTGAGCAGCTCCCAGTTGATGTATTCCTGCTCGGGTGATTTTTTTCCGATATGAAAATATCCCATCTTTAAAGAGGTCAGATTATGATGAAAATGACTTCCAAGTGAAGGTTCTACCGTCAGATGATCCAAATCAGCCTCCACAACAACCTTTGCCTGGGACATCTGCCACCACATCAACGGTATGCCCAGCCAGGGGTCAGAGGTTCCGATTCTTCCAAAGCCCATCAAGACACATTTTCGCCCCTCACTCATGAGCTGTTTGTTTAGCTCTCCGATTTCGGAAGCGATTGCAACGGTTTTATTTAACTCAAAATGATCTGGGTCCAGATAAATAATATCCGTAATATCCTTATAAACACCATTCCCTATGATATGGTTGCAGGTACATACGACATTTTCTCTGTTGAAGTCTTCAATCTTTACTTCTCTGGCTTCTCTGCCCACAACCATAGGCCGGATCTGCAGGAAGTAAAACTCAGGCTGCTGATCGCTTTCAACGGGGTAATTCACAGCAAACTCGATCTCAACATCCGTTCCGAAGGCGTTCTTGCCCAATTCAAACAAGTCTTTGACGATGCTTACAAGTGGGAAGGAGTTGTATTTCAAAATGGACGCAAAGGTTACAATTTTCGGTCCCTGCACAGCAAAGGTATCCATAATCATATCACTGTCTCTCAAATATGTGCTGGCGACCATCTGAAGGGTTTTATCCTTCTCTGCACGATCAAAGCTAATTTTTCTGTAGGTACACTCATCATCTTTGGTCAGCTGTCTTGCACAGCCGCTTAAATCCAGGGTGTAAAAGCTGGACTGGGTATTCTCCATAAATTCCTGAGGTGACGCCACCGGAGGATTCATCTTTGGATATGCAGGAGAGAAACTGTATACACGCCCGCCGTCTACAATGGCTTTGCCAAACCCAAGCGCAAGACTCACCACCCCTTGTTCCGGCTGCATATAGGAGTAAGGATAATAGTTATAGGTTTGTGCAACGCCGGAAATCAAAGGATAGAAGATATCCTCATGCCGCTCTCCCACCAGCTGCTGGATGAGAACAGACATGGAACCTTCCTCTATGCGAACATCTGCATTTTTTGCATAACCCTTGGGAGACTGAAAAAAAGCAGATGCATAAATCAGCTTTACCGCATCGATGAGCTGTTTCAGCCTGACCACCGGATTTGGGTCGCAGTTAGGAAGAATGTACGTTTTGAAGATCCCGGCAAAAGGTAAGACCTGTGAATCTTCCAGAATGCTGGAAGACCGGACCGCCAGCGGATAATCGATCACGTTGATCAGAATTCTGAGATTGTCGATAATCACATCCGGCAGCTGCCCTTCAAGAAACCGCTGGGCAATTTCTTCTTCATCCGTTGAGTTATACGCCATTTCCTGCAGATCATTGATGGACATGAATTCCTCAAAAACATCGCTGCAGATTACGAAGGAACTTGGGATCTTTAATTTGATATCAGGATACTTTTTCTGCAAATCCGAATTGATAATCAGGTTTCTAAAAAAAGCAACACTTCTTGCCTTACCGCCAAGGGAACCGCTCCCCAGTCTTGTAAAGGAATTTTCAAAATTCATTTTTGAAAGACCAAAGTCAATGATACCGCCTTTTTGGTAGCTTCGATACAGTCGATCGAGACAATCTACGATGAAATCTCTGAATTCATTGATATTTTCTGATGCACTGGGCTCTCTTTCCCGCAGTTCGTCCGCAATGGCAAATTCCGTTCTTGCTCTGAACCATCTGGAAAAATGATTGTGACTTGCATGATAGATCAGACTCTCTGTGGGAAGGGTCTCGACAATACGCTCAAAATCGGTAATATCCGAAGCCTTAACAATAATCTCTCCCTCTGCGGTTCTGAAAACAAATTCGCCAAAGCTGTAATTGCCAAGAATGTAATTTCTCAACTCCTTTAAAAGGTTCGGAGAATTTTTATCAATGAAATTCAAGCCCTTTTTCCTGGCCTTTTTTAAGCTTTCTGTCTCTTCTGACTGCAGCAGAATGGGCAGATCAGGAATGGTACTGCTGATGTAGGAAGCGAGCTTTAGACCCGCTTCAGAATACACCTCACCCTCTTTTAAAAAACCGATATCAGAAATTACGCCCAGCAAATTGTTTTTATATTTATGGAGGATTTCCTGCGCTTCTTCATACGAAATTGCAAGCATGATTTTGGGCCTTGCACGCATTCTCAGTAAACGGTGAAGATCATTGACCGCATGGGATATCAGGTAACGGGTTTGCTTCATGATTTCAGTATAAATGAGTGGAAGAAATTGGGAGTAATAACTGGGCGAGTCATCTACCACCAGAATTACCTGAACTCCTTGCTGACTATCCTCCTCAACATTACCCAGATCCTCTACATATTTAATGATGGCGAGAAGGATCTGACTGTCACCCGACCATACGAAAACTCTGTCGATGGTTCTCGCCTCTCTGATTTTGCTCAGCGTTTCATTATCCAATGTTTCATAGGTCAGCATCACCACGGGTTTTTCCGGATACGCTTCCTTTACAAGCCTGCTGAATTCCAGGGGGCTCATATCACTGATTCTGGGCATGGTGATGACCAGATCGTAAGTACGGCTTTTCAACGCTTCAAAGGCTTCCTCGGCAGAGGATGCATGCGCAATTCTGGGGACAAACTGCAGATTCAAATCGAGGTATTCGCTGAAAATCTTGTCAGCAAGGTGTCCGTCTTCCTCGAGCACAAAGGAATCATACGGAGTAGATACCAACAGAATTTCCCGTACACGGAATTTCATCAGATCATGAAACCTGGTAAATTTGGAATCGTATTCTTTTGTGGTCATAGATGCCTCCTTTAATTTACTTTTCCTTCCTTGAAGCGGAATGAGATGAAATGATTATATCACATTTCTTTCATCATCAATCACGTAGATTCCATAAACCGGTAATTTTCTTGGATTAGGTTTTTAGTAGTAAGTATTTCTGTATCTGTTTAGAAATCTTGATCTTCATGTAGGTATCATTTATACTTATTGGTAAATTGATATCATGAGGTAGTATCATGAGCTTTGACGGAATTCTGATCGGTGCCGTAACGTTTTTCATCATCGGTGCCTTGCATCCAATTGTAATAAAGGCAGAATATCACCTGGGGAAACAAATCCGGCCGGTTTTTCTGTTCCTTGGTCTGATTTGCATTTTTGCCTCCATTCTGATTTCCGATATATTATTCTCTGCAAGCTTTGCAGTACTGGGTTTTTCCCTGCTTTGGAGTATTCGGGAACTTTTTGAACAGGAACAGCGTGTTATGCGAGGGTGGTTTCCTGCCAATCCAAATAAAAACTCATATACAACGAGGAAATGATGAAGAAAATGATTTTAATGATCTGCGGCTGGCTTCTGCTTGTCCTGGCTATTATAGGAATTGTACTTCCCGTTCTGCCAACCACGCCTTTTGTCATTGTAGCTGCAGCCTGTTTTTCTGTAGGTGATCCGCAAATGTACCACCGCCTGGAGACAAGCAAGGTCTTCGGACCTTACATCGAGGGCTGGCGTACAAAACAAGGAATCAGTGCAGCCCGAAAGGCATCTGCCATCGCCACACTCTGGGTTTTGATGGGAGTATCGATCTGGATTACCCAAAAGCTTTGGCTCACGATGCTTCTTTTATTCATTGCCATTGGAGTTACGATACATCTGCTGCTGATGAAAACAAAAAAATTATAAGATCTATCCCTATGAAAGGAACGCCCCGGTATCCTCCAGGGCGTTGCATGGTTGAAAAAATCTTTTATCCAAGATACTTTATCTGCGATGGATCATATTTAACCGGACAATTTTCATGATACATAATCAATGCACTGTGAAAATGCCGGTTTCCGGATTGATCAACCGAATGCCACCGTCTTTCCAGATCTTCAAAAGAAAGGTAAGTGTAATATCCAAGCGTGTATGGATCCATTGCATAAATTCCTTTCTCGTAATATCCGCAGGCGATGATATAATGACCATTTTTCCAATCATGAGAATAATCGGTATCATCATCAGACCAAGCTTGAATGATCAATAGCGGTGCAATGCCTGCATCGATGAATCGAATCAGATCTGTAATTTTCAGGTTTTCATGAAAGGATACTGTCAGGCCGTTGGATTTGACAAAGGAAAGAATCCTCTGATATTCTGTTCCGGTATATGGCCTTGTATTTAAAACATCAGCCAGCATACTCTGTTTGAAATACATACCATACCGGGCGAGCAGAGACTGAACGCATGCAGCACCGCAAGTGAATTCTGTTTCCTGATAACATAACGGTACAGCTATAAAACGGATACTGTGATGCATCCCTGCGAGCTCCCTTGGAATCGTTTTATTCGGTAACACATTAAAAACTCCTCGTTTCAGGCTAAGAGAAAATACAGTTCCCCCTTTCATATATATTCCTGTAATTCAGGAGTGTGTATCCTAAGGTAGCTCTGTGATCGATCCTATTCAACCGCGTCCATCGCGGGAACAATATTTTCATTTCCATAAATTTCTGTTGACATAATGCACAAATCCCACTTATAATGAAAAACAATAAGTTAACAAGCCAAACGCTATGACGAAGGAAAGTATGCGGCACTATCTTGTCAGGGAGGATCTGTCACCGACTGAAAGCAGATCTGAAGTGAAATCCGTTGAAGTTCCCTTCTGAGCGTATCTGTTGAACACGCTGCACTGCAGCAGTAGGCGGATACGGTTTCCACCGTTAAAAGGATAGGATATCGATCAGTATCTGAAAATGAGTGCGCGTATTTTATTATACGCGAATCAGGGTGGTAACACGGAGAGCAAATTGATGCCCTTCGTCCCTATTATAGGGGCGAAGGGTTTTTTTGTTTTCAGCAAACTTCATGGCGGGCAAAACCGTTACAGATCTTAAAAAGGGAGGAAACTATGTTAGGATTATCAGACCCATCCATTTTACTTGCGTATTTATTATCCATCTGCGGCGCGCTTCTCTGTGTGTCTTACGGCGTGATCAACTGGAATAAAGACAGCGGCAGTGACGGAGGTGACAAAAAATGATCTATGTTATTGTAAGTCTCTGCATTTACGTACTAATTTTGGCAATTCTTACTTATACCGCATTCAAAAGAACGAAGAATACAAGTGATTATTTATTGGCAGGCAAACAAATTCATCCCATTGTAATGGCATTATCCTATGGAGCCACCTTCATCAGTACTTCCGCTATTGTTGGCTTTGGCGGCGCTGCAGGTCAATTTGGCCTGGGACTTCTATGGCTCACCGTTCTTAATATTATTGTCGGCGTATTTATTGCATTTGTTGTATTTGGTAAACGAACCCGTGAAATAGGCCACAGACTTGGAACCAACACCATGCCTGAGTTTTTCGCCCGACGTTTTGACTGCAATTTTATACAGGGCTATGCAGGCATCCTGATCTTCTTGTTCATGCCGATTTATGCCTCCGCTGTACTTAAGGGAATTGTAGATTATGTAGCAAAATACACCGGAGCACCATTTGATGCTGCATTGATCGTAATCGCAGTTTTAGCAGCTGTATTTGTAATTATGGGCGGGCTAAAAGGCATCATGTACGCGGATGCATTCCAAGGCACCCTAATGTTTGCGGGGATGGCTTTCCTCATCATATACACCTACGGTATGTTAGGAGGGATAACCAATGCTCATATGGCATTATCAGAGCTTCCCTCTAAACCTGGTGTTGCTGAACAGGTAGCCGGTCTGACAAAAGGAGGTTTCGCAGGATGGACATCCATGCCAGTTACCGGAACCCCAGTATGGTGGAATATTGTAACTTCACTTGTGGCCGGAGTGGGAATTGGTGTACTGGCACAACCGCAGCTCTCTGTAAAATTCATGACGGTAAAAAGCGGCCGTGAGTTAAACCGCGCAGTACTCTCCGGAGGGATTTTTATTTTGTTCATGACAGGGGTTGCCTTCTCTGTGGGTGCTCTGTCCAACGTGGCATTCTATAACGCTACCGGACAGGTTTCAATCGTAGCTGCAGGTTCAAATGACAGTATTATTCCCACCTTTATCAAGGTTTTCCTACCCGAATGGTTCGGCGGAATCTTTCTTGTGGTACTTTTGGCAGCGGGGATCTCAACTTTAAATGCCTTGATTCATACCATGGGAACTGCTCTTGGGCGTGATTTTCTCAAGCAGTCTCTGAGATTAAAAACAGAAACCATAGCACTGACGCGAATTGCAATGGTAATTGGGCTGATGATCAGCACGTTGCTCGCCTGGTTGTCGAGCAAACTGGATGCAAGCATGGCAATTATTGCAATTGGCACCTCTTTGTTTTTCGGACTATGCGCAGCAACCTTCCTTCCAACTTATTTCGCAGCCCTGTATTTTAAGAAATTTCCCAGAAAAGCAGCCCTTGCAAGTATCCTGACCGGTTCTGTTGCAAGCCTGTTCTGGCTCTTCTTTGTGCAGGAAAAAACGGCCGGAAGCTTACAGCTTTGCAATCTGCTCTTCAAGACGACTTCTATTGTAAAAGGCACTGCATTACAAACCCTTTCCATGGTAGATGCAATCGTTGTTGCACTGCCGCTTTCGATCCTTGCTGCGGCGATTGCATGGGCAATTTTCGGAAATGCCAAAGATGCTGAACTTGCAGCGCATCCTATCGCAGAATAACGCCGGTTAAAAAGCAAAGGCAATTGGATTCGGCGATACAATCCAATTGCCTTTTTCATTCAAAAAAAAATTCTTATTTATTACAGCGCTGTGAACATCCAGTTGATTCCAAACTTATCCTGCAGCGATCCGTGTTTTTTAGCAAAGAAGGAAGGTGTTAATTCCATATAAATTTTTCCGCCCTGCTTCAAAATCTCCCATGCCCGTTCTACACACGCTCCATCCTCCGTTGTCACTGAGACATACATATTGGTCCCGCTGGTACTCCTTTCCGAACTGTCTGCACACATAATTTCCATATCAAACAATTTTAATCTGGCGTGCAATACAAGATTCCTGTCGGCTTCAGGGATGGGGAAATCAGGATTCGATGGCATATCTGCGTACGTTCGCATCTCTGTGATCTTCCCATGAAAAGCTTTTTCATAAGTTCTGACCGCCTCATCGCAATTTCTGTTAAACAGTAAATAGTGACTGATCATTTTTATCCTCCTATGGGTATGTTTCATTTAAGAATTGCTTCTTGTTTTCATCTTATTTAATTACCCTCAGGAGCAGAATTTATGCAGGATCTTCGCAAATGAGCACCCAGTGGTCTTTTCCGCTTCCCTTAGCATCATACAACGCCTGATCGGCTCGATAAATCAGTGTGTCGGGATTGTCATGCTCATGGGCCTGCGTTATACCAAGACTTACAGATGTATGATACTGTTGTATTGATGTATCATTTCTGACCATCGAAAAAAAGTTCTCAAGAAGCCTGTTCACTTCCTGACTGTTACAAAAACAATAGCCCGCAAATTCATCGCCGCCCCAGCGACATACCAATCCCTTTTGCTGGAATGCATCGGTGGCCAGCCGTCCAATGACCTGCAGCATTCTGTCTCCTGTCAAATGTCCGTGAGTATCGTTTACATTCTTGAAATTGTCCAAATCGAATACAAATACATACAAGACATCTTTCCCGGGCGGAGTGCTGATCGCTTTTGCCAGTGTTTCATTGAAGCTGCGCCGGTTGGGCAATCCGGTCAAAGAGTCTGTTCGCAACAGACTTCGCATCAACTGATCATTTTTCCTTACGATACCATTGGTAATGAATAATACAAACAGGACTACAACCCCATAGATAACTGCATCCCTGACGGTCTGCGCATACATGGACCTTGCAAGTACCGAAGTATCCTTTTTGATAAGCAAATACCAGTTTAGTTCCTCCACATACCGGACAATGTAGTATCCGTAAAAAGATTGTTCTTTGAATTGAAATATTTGTAATGAATCACGGTTTTCAACGATCTTCTGTTTATTTTGACGCAGGATATCAGCATCAAAAACATTTTTCAAACCGATATCATTAAGTCTCGTACTAATCTGGACCGTGCCATTCTCGTCAAACAGCAGCGCCTCCAAATCGTATTCATCTTCAAAGGTTCTGAGCAAGCTCTGTACCTGGTCCATTTCAACCCCAACACCAGTCACCCCCATAAGCTTCCCATCGTCATCCGTCATTCGGCAGTTTACAAAAACAGAAAGATGTCCTTTGTTTGCCTCGTCTGTGTCAACATCCAAATCATATACATGACCACCATCGATAAAGGTGTAGTACCAAACATCATGATCATCATTTTGACTGATAACCTTGTTAAGCCCGTTGAAGTGATAGTATTTATCGGTGTTGTCTGACACCAGAAAAACAGAGTCATAATCATATTTTTTCTTAAGGCCCAATAAATACTGACGCAGTTCCTCCTGATGACTGGCAGTCCTGTCTGTCCTCTCATTTCTCAGCCAATCCTTAAGAAAACTGTCATTCGCCATGGTTAGCGAAACAAAGATAGGTTTTGTAAGTTCATTGCGAATATCAGAATAAATATTTGTCGAGGTCAGCTTTGAGATATTAACAATATCATCGTCAATGATTTTACTGTAAGTATTATAGCTGGTGAATGCCACAGCGGCAAAGCCTGCCAATATGATCAAACAAATTAGTATGTTTACTCTCAGCTTAAATCTACGGCCCATATACACTCCTACGATTTTTATTATCTTATAACAACAAACATTACAGCTTATATTTTTATAGTTTATCCTCTTCCAGAAGATAATGAAGCATTTTTTCCGGATTTTCCAGAAAGCAGCGTGTAAGCTGATAATGCTCCGTATCGCGATAATCCATTGAGCAGATGCCTTGTTCCGACAGCTGGTAAACTTCCGCTCCTGGATATGCCATTAGTATGGGAGAATGGGTAGCGATGATGAACTGAGAATTCTCCCTTACCAGTTCATGAATATGCGCAATTAAGGTCATTAGCCGGGTAGGTGAAAGTGCAGCCTCCGGTTCGTCCAGCAGATATATTCCGTTCCCGCCGAAGCGGTTTCTTACCAGTGAAAGAAAGCTCTCTCCATGTGACTGCTCATGAAGCGACCGATCACCGTAACTGGTGTTCCGTTGCTCCCGGAATTCCGCATCATAAATCTCGTCCAGATAACTTGCCGCATTGTAAAAGCTCTCTGCCCTCAAAAAGTATCCATTCCTCGGATATGCACTCTGCGCAAGAGTCAAATGGCGATACAAATCCGAGTGGGTAGAACTGGTCGTAAAATGAAAGTTCCGCGTGCCGCCTTCGGGGTTGAAGCCATATGCTACAGCAATCGCTTCCAGTAAAGTAGACTTCCCTGTGCCATTCTCGCCTACAAGAAACGTAACAGCTTTCGAAAACGAAAGCTCTTTCATCTGTTTCAGATAATGGACCACGGGTAAGTGATTCAGATATGAGTCCCCTTCTATTTGTGAACTCAGCCGCACGCTGCGGATATAATTCCGCTCCATCAGGAGACTCCTTTCACCAAAACTACCTTTTCTGTGCCTTGGGCATGTCTATTATTTTGCCCTTAATTCAATTCGCGAAACCTATTGCACCTTATCGTAAAAAGTGCTAAAATTTTCATTTTATTTTATCATAGTTAATAGGAAAAGTCATGTACGAGTTCGATGCTCATACATGACCTTTATTGCAGGGAAGCTGCAATAATATGCAAGTCCTATTCATTTGCCGTTCTCTTTAATTGCTTTCCGTAAAAAAACTGTTTTCATACTGATTGTTTAAAAACTTAATTATGACAAAGGCGACAGCGAAAGCAACAAGAGGATACAAGCAGTTTACATTGATTATAACCATCTGATCAAAAAGGTATCGAAACAATAAAGCTGCTGCCCATAATATTGTAAAGCCTGCCAGAAATAAAATTTGAGTCTTGCGATTTTTCTTTAACGTTTCATGGGAATTCTTTGTAAAATAATAGTAAACAAAATATCCCATTCCTACTGCAAATAAAGTCATAACGACGAAACCCAACGTAATTGGCATTGTAAACTGATTGTATTTTAAAATATTAAATATTGTTGATGATAGCATGATTTCAGCAATATATAATACCAGCAAAGCGTTTGTAATCGTATACAAGATACCTAGTATTTTTTCATAATTCGTTTTTTGTCTGCCATTTTCCATCAGTTCCATGCAAAATGCTTTTTTATCATCTCCCACAATATCGCTGAAGTTTTCACCTCTCAATTGTGATTCCAGCGCCATTCCGATCAATTCCTTCCTGATAATTTCAATATCATACTCACATAAATCCGACGCTCTGAGATAGCAAATGATATCTGTCATAATGGGACTATTTTCTTTTGACAGCTGCTTATCCTGCATATTATTTTCTTTCCGCAGCTTATTTAACCGATTCGTCATCTTCTTTACCCTCCAGCGACAATATTTTACCTACCGCAGCAGAAATGCCGCCCCAGTACAGTTCAAAGGAATTTAATAGTTCAAGACCAGCTTTCGTGATGGAATAATATTTCCTGCTTGGTCCCAGAGGGGATGGCCTGAACTCTGCAGAAATAAGTTCCTTCTTTTCAAGTCTTACGAGCAATGGATATATGGTTCCTTCCTGTATTTCATAAAACCCATATGTTTTTAGCTTCATCATGATTTCATAACCATAGGTCACCTCTAAGCTGATAATCTTTAAAATACATCCTTCCAAAGTTCCACGCATCAACTGCGATTTGTCAAACAAAATGATACCTCCAATTCTGAAGATCTACTTTGCAGTGCATAGTAGTTTAACTACATTGTAGTGCAAAGTAGTTAAACTGTCAAGTCAATGTCTCCTAAATTATTGCGAGCAAAAAAATACGCCCGTCATTGACAGGCGCATTAGAACCAGACCTTAAGAATATTTTCTTAAATTAAGCATTTTTACAGAATTTTAACTTATTTATAGAACTTTCCTTATACTTAATAAGAAAGATTTTTAAACTCTTGCCACACCGCTTCTTCTGGCCGCCTCGGCAACAGCACTTGCCACCGTATTTTTGATGCGTGGATCAAAGGCAGCCGGTATGATATAATCCGATTTTAGTTCTGCGTCAGATACTAGGTCTGCAATTGCATAGGCTGCTGCAATTTTCATATCATCGTTGATGTCACTTGCACGTACATCCAATGCACCCCTGAAAATCCCCGGGAACGCCAGAACGTTGTTGATCTGATT
>JARBUO010000040.1 GCA_029239605.1 Bacillota bacterium
AGGGCGAGTACGAGTACCAGCAAAATTGCAAGTATCTTTTTCATTTTTTTTCCTCCTCAATTCTAAACGATTGATTGAATAATCCTTTATATTAACAGTTAAAACTGCTAATAACAGAGAAGTACCTCAGGCGTTTTACGAAAACGCTTGCTAAGGTTGATACTACCATCTTATAGGGGGTTTGTCAATAGTAAAAAAAACCTGTGTACTAATTAATATCATTACTGTACCGTGACATTTCTTTCACAATTCTTATTTTGTATCATTTTCTTTTTTTCATGCATTTTTTCTTTTTTTCTGTTGACAATCTGAATTATGGATAATATAATCTGGGTAAATAGAAAAACGTTTTTCACTAAAAAATGAGAATACGTTTTCTGCCATTTCCATTGCCAAATGATTAAATTGCAGAGTTAAGTTAACACATCTAGAAAAACGGAGGAAAACAAAATGGTACCTGAAAAAAAATGGTTATTTACAGAAGACCCAAACATCATGTTTGAGGGTGATAACGCTGTCGGTCAGATGAAGAAGCAGATTTGGGATGCTTCTGAAGAAGAGATCGATGCGATCCTTGAAGAATACGGAATCCCATCCCCTTCCGAACTTGGAGTTGCTGGAACCTATATCCAGAATACTCCCCGTGCAACACAAATTGAAAAGAGAAGAAAAAACGACATCGTCTTCGTGCCCATTGGATGTACCGAGAACCACGGCCTGCATGCAAACACCGGTCTTGATACCTTCATGTGTACTCAGATTCTGGAAGGTGTCAGAAGATATACTGCCAAGCAGGGACATGAAGTAAATCTGGCTTTCACCCCGCTGAACTATGGCGGCCATCCATACCATCATATTGGTATGCCAGGAACAGTAATCATGCCGGAAGAAGTTGTTAAAGAATCCTTAATTTACTGTATGCTGGGACTGTGGAATGACGGTTACAGAAAGATCATCTTTGTGAACAATCACGGCCATCTTTGGATGCTGGAATCTGCAATTCATGAATTCTGCAAGAGATATCAGCTTCCAGGTATTTTCAGAGTTATCGAATGGCACAGAGCGGTAAGAGAATTCTTCTATCCTACAAACCGCAAGAACAGCCTTGAGACAAACTTCATCCACGCTGATGAAGCAGAAACTGCAGTTGCTCTGCTAATGTTCAAGGAAATGATTGACATGAACGTTGTTCAGGACGCAGACGGAAAGGCGCTTCTGCCAGACGGTCATATGGATAAATCCGTAGATCCTTACAGAAGACCCTGCAGATGGTCCGAAGGAGAAGGCCATGCAGCCATCGAAAGAGCCGCTACTCCGGAAGGCATCGTAGGCAAACCATCTCAGGCTACAGCAGATAAGGCAAAGAGACCCATTGCTGCAATCCTGAAATACCTGACACTGCTTCATGACGAAATTCTCGAAGCATACCCTGCAGGAACCGTTCCACCAGTAGATCAGATCACTCTGCGCAAGCCAGAAGATATGGAACCATTCCTGAGAGAACCTCTCAGCGAAGGTTGGAAGTCCGTAGACGAACTGCCTAGAATTGGAATTTTCGAAAGACTGTAGTGCCTGCCAGCGGGATTCCCCCGAAAACCGCTCGCCTTCGGTCAGTATCGGCCCTCCCGGTTTACCGGGGGAACACCCGCGGCGAGGCATGCGATAGGCATGCGCGAAACGCGATCAAGATAAATGCACCTTCGGCGCGGAGACCGAGAAAATTCAAAGCCGGAGTTTTACAACGAAATGGATGATCTGCAATCGTAAACTCAAATATATAATATATAAAGGAGATAAAAAAATGAAATCCAAGACTGCTTTTCTGCATAAGCCACATGATCTTCGGATAGAAGAAGTTGAACTTGCTCCTCTGAAACCCAATCAGGTCCTGATCCAGGTAGGTGCCTGCGGCATCTGCGGCTCCGACGTAGAATGCTTCGAAGGAAAATCCGCTGAAGGAAGATATGACATTGCTCCTTATACTCCCGGACACGAATGGGGAGGAAAAATCGTAGAAGTTGGCTCCGGTGTATCCACGCTGAAAGCCGGTATGAAGGTTACAGGCGACTGTGTAATGGCCTGCGGCGTGTGCCAGAACTGCAAAGACGGTTTAATGCCCTCTGCATGTCTGAACATGAGAGAAATCGGCTTCCGTCCAGACTCCCCCGGAGGAATGGGCGAGTACATGATCGTGGAAGAACAGTACGTACATCAGATTCCTGATGACTGGTCCTATGCCATGGGCGCTTGGGTTGAAACCTTCTCCATCGGTTATTTCGGACTTTGGGGCAACGGCGGTTACATCGATGCTTCCGATACAGCAGTAATCTTCGGAGTCGGCCCGGTTGGAATCTCTGCTACTATGGCTGCAAAGACATCCGGTGCAACAGTAATCGTAGTAGATCCTATTGCTTCCAGAAGAGAATTGGCCTTGAAATATGGTGCTGACTTTGTTGTGGATCCTACAGCAGGAAATTTAAAAGAGCAGATCGACAAGCTCACAAACGGCAGCGGCCCTTCCGTCATTGCAGAAGCATCCGGCAACGACAACGCCATCGCTTCCATCTTTGACATCGCAGGTCACAGCTGCAGAATTCACCTCATCGGACACTCAATTGGAAGAAAAGTTCCTGTAGAACTAGGCTGGACCATCTGGAAAACACTGAAGATCAACGGATCCGGAGGAACGAAAGACTTCGGTCAGAGAACCATCCGTTTCATGAGTGCCATCAAGGATAAATATGATTTTGATGCATTGAATACGCACTACTTCAGCTTTGATAAGCTGCATGAAGCAATGGATACCGCGATCAATGAAAAGGACTCCGCATTTAAGGTAATGCTCCAGTTCCCCATTGACTAACAAAAACAAACTTCAGGGAGGTACGGAACGGTCATGATATCAGAATACAGAGAAACCATCAGCAGCATTCTCTCGGTTGATCCGGAAAGCATTGTGGAATATCCCGCTTCCTACACCATAATTGAAGAAGACCAGGTGATCCTGTGTAAAATTGCCGGAGAGAAAAAGCTTCTGGCTGTGGGAGACGGTATGTTCGTCTCCCGTCTCGAAGGCAAAATTCTTTCCGACGGAATAAAGATTTGTCCCCTTAGTCATGAAAACAGGCTGGTACTGAATCAGTTTCTGCCCCACACAAAGCCGTCGGCTTTCGGCAGAAAAATTGCTACCTTCGGGTTGGGAGACCGACTGGGAATAGCAACGCCCGGTCATATCCGCTGTTTCGAGGGAAGTTCCGCTAAGCCGATTTTGGCCCAGCAAAGCAAACGGGAACTGGATCTGACAGGCCGAACGTATGAGCAGGTTCTGGATGATGTCAGCTTTGCTGTCTTTCAGGAAGGTTATCGAGGTGGTTTCGGCGCAGATGGAGACCATCTGAAGCAATGGAACGATATCAGGGAAGCGCTGGACTGCGGATACACTATGATCACGCTGGACTGCTCCGAGAAGATCGGAAAAGGAATTGAGGCGATGACATCATCTCAGCTGGAGCAGGCCTTTGCAAACCTCCCCTCTGATTATCGACGGAGAGTTGAGGAGACTTATCTTTCCAGGGTCTTCCCCATCGGTCTGGAGGAATATCACTTCACCAGGGAAGAGCTGATCCGTTGTGTGCTTGTTTACAAGGTTGCAATTGAATTTGTCAAAGAGGTCTTCTTTGACCTGATTCAAAAAGCAGGTCATGCTGTGGATTTTGAACTTTCCATTGACGAGACGGAAGCAATTACCACAGCTCAGGGACATCTTTTCGTAGCTATGGAGCTGGACCATCTGAACATAGAGGTTACCAGTCTCGCACCACGGTTTATAGGAGAATTTCAAAAAGGCATCGATTATATCGGTGATATCACGGAATTTGAGCACCAGCTGAAACAGCATGCTGCCATCGCAGATCATTTCGGCTATAAGCTCAGCATCCATTCCGGCAGTGACAAATTCAGCGTTTTCCCGCTGATCGGATTGTACACCGCGGGAAGACTCCACTTAAAGACTTCCGGAACAAACTGGCTGGAGGCGGTGGGCGTGATTGCAGAAAAAAATCCAAAGCTATATCGCAGCATCCACCAAAAGGCTCTTGAGCATTTCGAGCAGGCTAAGACATTTTACCATGTTTCTGCCGATCCTGCGAAAGCAGCAGCACTCAATTCCACCAGTGATGAGATGTTGACAGAATATCTCACCGATACAAACAGCAGACAGCTGCTTCACATCACCTATGGTTTTATTCTTGGAGATTCTCGGCTAAGAGATGAGCTGTACCGCACACTTTCCCAAAGTGAGGAGCGGTACTACGGCAGGCTTATCAACCATATCGGCCGGCATCTTCAGTTGGTAAGCCTAAAAGATTAAGGAAAAGGAATTGCTGAGGAATCAGCCGACTCCTTCAATAGAACTTGTCCTGTGATTGTACCATCGTTGCAGGACAAGTTTCCGTATTAATAAGAAGAAATCTGAAAAAGTATCAGCAAGCGATAGAATCGGTATGATTGTCTCTATTAAATTTGTACAATGCTGATACTGAAATGAGGAAATACTATGAGTAAAAAGAATGGCGTGCCCGATCAATTCAAACTCGCAGCAACGCTGTCAGCAGAATTGAATCCAGCATCCCCTGTGATCATGGCCGGTGATCCTGCCGAAAGAATTGCCCTTGCTTCCCGGCTTGGGTATGATTCGATTGAACTCCACTGGGCTGATCCGGCACGGATTCCTCTGGATCAAATCGCAGTTTCCTGCCGTGAACATCAAATGGACATTTCTGCCTTTGCAACAGGCAGAGCTTACGTACAGGAAGGACTCTCCCTGACTCACGAGGATGAAAGCAATCGTGCTGCAGCAGTCGCGAGGCTAAAGTCTTTTGTAGATGCAGCTTCACCTTATCAAGCAACAGTCATCATCGGCTGCATCCGCGGCAACCTGACTTCCGAAGAATCAAGAGCTCGATGCCTTGATCTTCTGGCCAATTCCACCAGAACTGTAGCGGAATATGCTGCAGCAAAAGGGGTTGGAATTGTTTTCGAAGCAATTAATCGCTATGAAAATAACTACTTGAACAACGCCCAGGAGACCGCTTCTTTCATAAAGGACTTCCAGCTCCCAAATACAAAAATTCTGCTGGACACCTTCCATATGAACATAGAAGATGGAGATATGGAAAAAGCGATCCTTGACTGTGGTGATTTATTAGGCTATATTCATATAGCGGATAGTAACAGGCGTTACGCGGGAGCCGGCCACATAAACATAAAGGAAATTGCAGCAGCACTGATAAAGGCTGATTACCGCGGCGTTCTTAGCGCAGAATGTCTTCCCCTGCCCGACTCTGACACTGCATTGGCAGGTTGGATTACAGGGGTCAAACAAGCTTTTTAAAAAGCAAATTATACGGAGGTAAAAAATGGAAAAGGTAAAATTAGGTATTGTAGGTCTTGGAAGATTAGGTCGTGAACATGCGGCTAACATTAATTATAA
Organism: Bacillota bacterium; assembly: GCA_029239605.1. GTDB lineage: Bacteria > Bacillota > Clostridia > Peptostreptococcales > Anaerovoracaceae > Anoxybacterium. The sequence continues at coordinate 5,492 of JARBUO010000040.1, forward strand.
CATTATTAACGCAGAACTGGCTGCTGTTTGCAGTGCTGTTCCTGAGGAAGTGGAATCTGTAATGAAGGAAATGAATCCGGGTTACGGAACCACAGATTATATGGAAATGTTCAACGATAAGAACCTGGATGGTATTGTCATCGCTTCCAACTCTGCGTTTCACTGCAAGATGATCTGCGATGCAGCCAATGCCGGAGTGAAAAACATCTACTGTGAAAAGCCGCTGGGTATGACCTTAGAAGAAATCGACCTGATCAAGGAAACGGTTGAAAAGAATAACGTAAACATTTTCCAAATCGGTTACAATAGAAGATTTGACCAGGCTTTAATGTCCATGAAGGAAAAGATTGACGCTGGTTTCATCGGCAAACCGATTCTGATTAAGCTGGTAAACAGAGATCCTGAGTGGAACAGAGAAGCATTGCTGAAATTCAGTCCTACAAGCGGCGGGCTGGTATTCGACATGCTGACCCATGATTATGACGTAGCAAGATGGCTTATCGGTTCCGATGCGGAAACGCTTTATGGAATCGGCGGTGCTTACGGATATGAAGGACTTGCCGAACTCAATGATATCGACAACTGCATCATCTCCATCGGTTTTGAAAACGGTGTCATGGGATACATGGAAACCTCCAGAAACGCTACCTACGGATATCATGTGGAATACGAAGTATTCGGTACAGAAGGCTCCTTGAGACTGGGAACAACACCGAATAAAGACAGAGTCGTATCCATGAACCGCAACGGCGTTACCACAGAGTGTGTAAAATCCTTCTTTGAATTCTGGCTTCCAACCTTCGAAGCAGAGCTTCAGGACTTTGTTGACTGCATCCAGAACGGAACGCAGCCGAAAGCAGGTCTTGAGGATGCATACAAGGCAGTCCAGTGGGCATTCGCTGCAAAAGAAGCAGTAGACAAAAGAACCGTTGTAACCATGAAATAAAGAAACTGGTACAAGACAAAGATACGGACCGGGATAATTTACTTGAGTCCGTTGAAGCGATAATCAAAAGCTCAGTGATTTGCTGCAAACAAGCCACTGAGCTTTTTTATTACGGGGACGAAACGGAACCTACCGTTTACGACTTCTCTTGCTGCAAAATCAGGCGGATGGCATAATCCAGCAGTGCTGGTGTTTGAACATAAAGGTCAGGCTTGAACACCCGTTCCGTCAGCTTATGGAAATCCTTTCCCCACGGCCCGATATTCACACAAGGCATGGAAAGGGCTTCTATCTTTTCCAGGGGTATGGAGTAAGCGCCGCCGTAAAGCGGCGTATCCTTCTCCAATTCGGACTGAATTCCTCTGCTATCCTTTAGAGAAAGATAGCTCAGGTCCGAAATCCCTGTGTAATAAGACTCCTTTTCATATTCCACGCCGTATTTCTCTAAGCTGAACCTGCTCACCCGGTCAGCCAACAATCTTTGTTCACTGGTCAAATCCTTCAGCAGAAAATTGGACACATTCGGATAATAAGGCGGCACAAAGCCCAAAATCACTCTCGGTGAAAGATCACTGATAGAATGTAACAACAATTCCGTCATCAGATATGTGCCTTCAATAAAATCCAGTTCTCCCTCCTTAATCCGCTTTTCAATGGCTTTCCTTTCATCCGCATAGATCTTTTGAAAATCCTCTCCGCAATTCATTGCGGCTTCATCCAAAAGCTCTGCATAGGTCATCACAAGAGGTTTCCACGGAAGCGTTTCTGCATTTCGTCCCGTCCGTCTGCAGAATTCCTTATAGCTTCTGTTCATCCGGTCAATGACTTTCTCAAAAGAGTTTTCTGCAGAGGTATGCAGCAACTTTAATGCATGCATTGGATCAGAATCCAGGGTGAGGATACTGATGCACCCCCCTGCTCCCAGCGGCATGGAGACGTCATAAGTCTCCTTTCTGTCCTGAAGATTCAACCAGGTGGGCGGAGGAGCCGCTTCTCCATTGACCCAATCAGAAAACAGCGGGGACAATTCCGTATCTGCCACAATTTCAGACAGCAAAGGCACTGGATTGAGCCCCTCAAAGACCTTCCCAACGTGAGACAAGAACCCTCTCACATAAACGAAAGCAAGAATTTTACCCACAGATCCTTCTGAAAGCAAGCCCCTGCCGTCTGCTTTTCTCTGATGGGGTTCTGAATTGAAGCCGTAAATATAGTGCAGTCCGTGCTGCTCCTTTAATTCATCCAAAAGGTCCACTGCCGCACGCATACCCGCTGACAGATTCTCTTCATCCGGCAAAGACAGGAGCAGGACATTTCCTTCCAGTTCTTTGCATTCTGAATATCGTTTCAGCAGTGCAAGCTGGATGGCACCTCCTGCTTTCATGTCGGCACTTCCGCGGCCGAACAGATAGTCTCCTGAGAGGAGATCTTCTCTGGCCTCAGGATGCAGTTCTTCCGAAATATTTTTCAATGCTTTCTCCAGCGAATCAGGCTGAAAGGCAAATTCCTTTAAGTTTTTGAAGTCTTCTATACCAACAACGTCGTAATGATGAATCAGAACAACGGTGGAGGCTCCCCTCCCTCTGACCAGTCCCCAGCATACCGCTCTCTGGAGTGGATCCTCCGAAACAGCATAGCTTCCGAAATGCTCCTTATTTTTCTGAAAATAAGGAATGCTGGCTAAGTATTCTGTTAGAAATGCTTCGCAGTTCTTTTCTCCTGCGGTCCCGGTCTCGCTGTTTACTGCGATAAAGCTTCTCAGGACTGAGTCAATCTCCTTGTCAATTCCAGTCAAATCCGTTGTGCCGATCATCATTTTATCTTTTACGCTCCGTTCGTATTTTTATTCTTTATTCTGCTTTCTTTTACCGTCTTTATTCCCCGAACAGTCAGGGCTCATTATCCTCTCAGCAAAGGACAGGTCAGACAGGTTGGACCTCCTGTTCCGAAGTAGGACAGATTCCTTCCCGAATATTCCATCACTTCTGCACCGGCCTCCAGCAGTGCTGCCTTTGTCCTGGGACTTCCCTGAAGCACGATGCACCTTCTGCCTCCAAGAGAGAGAACGTTTGATCCCAGAAGGTCATACTCCTCATCAGGTACTTCAACGAGTTTAATTTCCCGTTCCAGAAGCAGCTCCCGGAAGAAAACAGGCATGTATCTAGAATACACTACAGCAAGATCCCTGTCCACCATACTAATGATGCTCATGAGATGGAGACAGGCTTCAGCTCCCTCACCATGGGGCATAGGAATCGTTATAATCTCCGTAACCAAATCTGCTGTCAGCTCCTGAAACTGACGGATTCCTTCTGCATTTGTCCGATACCCTCTTCCGATTGCAACCGTCTCTTCATCCAGCCAGACCACGTCACCACCTTCCATTTTTCCTGTTCCTCCAATGATACCCAGGGTGGGTATTCCTAAGGATTCAAGATATTTTCGTGTGGCACCCGGCTCTCCTTGACGAAGTTCCTTTCCCATTGGAAAATAGATGGCGCCCTTTTTTGTCACTTTAACCGTGTCATGGGTATAGATCGAGTCCATACCGGCAGCTTCATCATAGGGCAGGTAGTATACCGTATCCGCATTCTTCCTGATAAGATTTTCAAACACAGCAAATTCCTGCTGCACCTTTTGCAGATCAGGGCAGCCCAGATATCCGTAGTGAGCAAATTCAGCCTCCAGATACTGTTGGTTCCGAAAAGCGTTCTCCGGTTTTTTTATCAGGACTGTTCTTAATTTTCCAGTCATGGACTGGCATCCGTATTCCATATTCATTTCCTCCTGATTGCTTATTCGTTTCCGTCCCCTGCTGACAAATCCATATCCATAACAGGAATTAGCCTTGTTTTCTTAACGAGTTTATGAATGAAATAGAGTGCTACCGCAATGGGGAGTCCGATATAAGCTACGAGAACTCCATACCAGTCGATTCCTGTATCGGATATGGCGTAATACCCCTGGCCTAAAATCACCAGCCCGCATATGATCAAAGCTGCTATGGTCCCATAAGGATACAGCTTTGCCTTGTACTTCAGCTCTGTAAGATCTCTGCCCTGTGCCTTAAAGGCCTTTCTGAAGCGCAGATGACAGATGCAAATACCGAACCAGGTAATAAATCCCGTCAAGCCGGTCGCATTATAGAGCCAGGTGTATACCACACTGTCCCCGGCAAAGGAGGAGAGAAAGCAAAGGCAGGAGATTGCTGCGGTACCCAGTACTGCATAGACCGGAACCCCTCTGCGACTCACTTTGCCGAAGAGTTTCGGCGCTTTCCCGCTTTGGGCCATAGAGTATAAAAGTCTGCTGGCAATATATAAGGTCGAATTTCCGCAGGAGAGCACTGAGGTAAGAATAACCGCATTCATTAACGATGCCGCAATTGCCAGGCCTGCCCGTTCAAAGATCAGTGTGAAGGGGCTCACAGCAACATTATCGATGGCGCCGCTGAGCAGATTGGGATCGGTGTAGGGGAGCAGTGTTGCTACCACAATGATGCCGCCGATATAAAAGATCATAATTCTCCAGAAAACATTATTGATCGCCTTAGGTACTGTTTTATCCGGATTGACGCACTCCCCTGCCGCCACCGCCGTTGCCTCAACACCAACAAAAGAAAATCCGGCAACCATGAGAATACTAAAAACCGCATATCCCCCTCCTACGAAGGGAGCTTCTCCCAATGTCCAATTGCTAAAGCCCACGGCTTCCCCGTTAAAAATGCCGAAGATCATCAGAATCCCAACGATAAGAAAAATGATAATTGTTACGACCTTGATCCCCGCAAACCAGAATTCCGCCTCACCAAATACGCTTGCAGAAAACAGGTTAAGTGCAATCAGTATGATCAGGCACAGCGTGCTCCAAAGCGCCGAGCTGCTGTCCGGCAGCCAGAATTTAACGAGAATTGAAGCAGCCACAACCTCAACAGCAATGGTCATAGTGCTGCAATACCAGTAATTCCATCCCATGGCAAACCCAAAAGAGGGATCCACGTATTTTGTGGAATATGTTTCAAAAGCACCCGGTACCGGCGTATAGGTCGCCATTTCGCCCAGTGCATTCATCACAAAGAATACAGCCATCCCGATAACAGCGTAGGAAACCATTGCACCTCCAGGACCAGCGGTGCTGATGGAGGCACCGGTCGCCACAAAGAGCCCTGTGCCGATGGCGCCTCCGATGGCAATCATATTCATATGCCTTGCTCTGAGTTTCCTTTGCAGATGGAAGGACTTGCCGTTACCATTCATCACCTTTTCCATGGCGTATCCTCCCTTCCTCAAAACCGAAGGGAAAGACAGCTCAGTCCGCCGTCCAGTTTCCGGTATTCTGAAGTATCAACGAGTATCGTCTGATATCCTGCCTTGCGGACCGCGTCGTTCACCGCAGGATAGCCTTCCGGCACAATGACCGTACCGTTAATCCAGATGCAGTTGGCGCCATAAGCCTCCTCCTCCGGTACGATAATTTTGTTGTATGTCTTGAATTCCGGTTTTTCTACAAATTCTCCGCTGACAAGCATGTTGTTGTTCTCTATGTAATTCACGCCCGTTTTCAGGTGAAGCACCTCCTCGAGGGGTACTTCTGAACCTGTGTATCCATACTTGTTCAGAATTTCGATGAATTGCCTTATGCCTTCTTCATTGGTACGATTCGAACGGCCCACATAAAAGTGATTTCCTACCATCATGACATCTCCGCCTTCCAAAGTACCAGGTGACTGAATAAACTCGAGGCAGTCATCCTCGTAGAATTTCTTGATCACAGGTATCATGGCTTTCGTTTCCCGGGTTCTTGCAGGTGCGCCTGGATTTGTGATAATCGCACACTTCGATGTCAGTACTGCAGGATCTTCCACAAAGCAGGAATCAGGAAATTCCTCATCGGCTGGCAAAACGGTCACATCTACACCACAGGATTTCAGCGCCTCAATATAAGCGTCATGCTGCAGCAGCGCAAGCTCGTAGTCTGGTGCGCCCAGCTCCGGTGCAGACGTTATCCCCTGTGTCATAGCCTTACATGGTCTTCTAACGATGACATTCTTAAACATAGTACCTCACTTTCTTTCGCCTGGCCTACGACATCCTTCAAAATGCCGCACTGAGATCATTGCCTTCGCCAGGAATGGAAGCTTATGCAATGGCTCTCCAAGGCGTACAGAACATTAACGTATCATCCTCCGTCAGATTAAATATATTATATATTATATACAATATATTCTTATGAAAGTCAAACCGCGTTCTCGGAACAATCAGAGATAAGTCATATCTCCCGGAGAACAAAAACAGCTCCGCAGAGCCTGCGAAGCTGTAATTAAGATACAATGTGCTATCCATTCAAATTTAAAATCATATAAAATTATAGCGTCTCCATGTAAGCTTTCTTGGTGTTCCAGTGCACTTCCCGGAGATAATGCTCCAATCCTGCAGTATCCTGGTCCTTGATCAGGCGTATTATCTCCCGATGCTCCTCATTGGTAGCAAACAGAATTTCTTTCATATCGGTCTGGGGCTCGGCGATATAAGATCTCCTCAAAAACTTCTTTTTTAATTGAAGCAGAAGATTGACAAGGCTTTTGTTCGGACAAAGTACCAGATAAATATTGTGGAAATCTTCCTGAAGCTTATGGTACATGGCAAAATTTCCGGTTTCAATGGCGAGATCCATGCTTGCTGTGTAAAACTCCATATCCTTCACAGCCTGCTCAGTGAGGAAAGAACAGGCCAGTGAAACTGCAAGCCCATCCATCACCCCAATGATGAGGTAAATCTCTTTTGCCTCCTCCACCGTAAGGTGCTTAATGGCAAAGCCCTTCCTCGGAGAATTTTCCAAAAGCCCCTCCGAAGCAAGCTGAATCAGCGCTTCTCTAACAGGTGTTCTGCTGATATTCAATCTTTCAGAAATGCTGTTCTCGTTGATTTTTTCACCAGGGATAAGATTCCCGCCGCTGATCTGCTCTGCAATATAATTGTATACGTGATCTTTGAGGGTTAAGAACTCTTCCATTGGTATCCTTTCTCTCGTTGATACTGCTTCGAAAAATCCATATTTGTTTCCTACCAGCCTTGAAGATTCCAGGTTCCGCTTCCATCCTCGCTTGTGGATTTTCTAACCACCAGCTCTGACTCCAAAGTAATCACGGATCTTGGCTTTTCAGAATCCTTCATTCTCTCATTGAGAAGGTACATTGCTTGATAGCCCATATCATATTTCGGCAGATTTACGCTTGAAAGTGAGGGTGAGATCAGTGTTGAGGGGAAGTTGTTATCGATGCCGATCACAGCAACATCCTCCGGAATGCGATACCCCTCATCCAGCAGTGCACGGATGGCGCCGATGCCCATCTGGTCGTTTCCGGCAAAAACAGCCGAGAAAGACTTCCCTTTTTTCAACAGCCGCAGCATTGCCTGATACCCGCTTTGGGGAGAATAGTCGCCTTCTTCCATAAGGTCGTTGTCCACTGCCAGCCCTGCCTGAGCTATGGTTTGTTTGTAGCCCTCCAGACGCAGACTTCCAATCTGAAATCTCAGGGGCGCTGCAATATGCGCAATCTGGCGATGACCAAGGGAAAGCAAGTGTTTAACTGCGGTTTCCGCTGCTCTTCTGTTGTCGATGACTACTGCATCAATTCCGGGATCAAGAACATTTTCAAGGGATACCACAGGAATTCTCTTTTTTCGATTTCCACTGTCAAGTAGAGAGCGAATATATTTTCGATCTGATATGTTTTCTCCATTTGCATAGGAGGCAAGAATGATTCCATCGGACCAGGAGTGCTGCAAAAACCTTACATGCTGCTTTTCCAGTTCCACATTGCCGTTGGTCTCAAAAACCAGAATGGTATATCCAAATTTTAAACCGGCTTCGTGGATTCCCTGCAAAACAGAAGGAAAGTAAACCTGATTAAAGGAGGGAACAATAACGCCAACCTGATTCGTTTTGTTGCTTTTCAGACCTCTGCCAACAGGATTCACTTCGTATTGCAACGCTTCAATGGCTTCCGTTACCCGCACTTTCAGTTCAGGGCTGACGGGCTTCTTCTCATTCATAACATTGGAAACGGTGGAAATAGATACGCCTGCTTTCTTTGCCACTTCTTTGATTCCTACCATACATGCCTCCAGACTATTTCCTTCAGGAAACGAATAATTCAGGGTTGCCAGAAAAAACCTATTCGGAAGGTCTCCCCCAGCAACCCTAATATTACCATAAAATGTGAATTGTGATCAATGATTTCTTTTCAAAGATACTTCTTATGCGTCGATCTCGCTCAGTTTTACAGGTCTTCCTTCAGCGACAGACTTTTTCGCTGCAAGTCCGAGTTTGATTGGCTGAAGTCCGTCAATTCCTGTTACAGGAGTTTCTGTATCGTTGATGAGAGCGCTTGCAAACTGCTTCATTTCTTCTGCGAAGGAATCCATGTATCTTTCCAGGAAGAAGTATAAAGGCTTTTCACTGAATACGCCTTCTTCTGTGCTCCAAACCGCTGTATTTGGATAATCGTTTGCGATTTCAGCCTTACCCTTGGAACCGAACGCTTCTACTCTCTGATCGTAGCCGTAAGCTGCTTTTCTGGAGTTGTCGATTACGCAGATTGCTCCGCTCTTGAAACGAATGGTGATCAGAGCTGTATCAACATCTCCCGCTTCACCGATGGCTGGATCTACCATGCAGGCAGCAGCTACATATACTTCTTCTGCTTCACTTCCTGTAAGGAATCTTGCCATATCAAAATCATGAATGGTCATGTCCATGAAAATTCCGCCGGATACTTTTACATATTCGATTGGCGGCGGTCCCGGATCTCTGGAAGTGATTTTCAGGATCTGAAGATCTCCGATTACTTTATTATCAATGAGTTCCTTTACCTTGCGGAAATTGTGGTCAAATCTTCTGTTGAATCCAATCTGGAGCTTAACGCCTGCTTTCTTGGCCGCTTCGATAACTGCTTCAACCTTTTCAATTGTTAAGTCAACAGGCTTTTCACAGAATACGTGCTTGCCTGCATTTGCAGCAGCGATGGCGATATCTGCATGTGTGTCTGTGGAGGAGCAAACCAGAACTGCATCGATTTCCGGATCTGCAAGCAGTTCCTTATAATCATTGTAGACTTTCTTTACGCCTGTCTGAGCAGCCCATTCCTTTGCAGAGTCGAGGAAAATGTCTGTAACAGCTGCAACTTCTACGTCTGGGAGCTGGTTCATAATGCTCATTGTATGAACCTTTCCGATTCTGCCGGTACCAATAATACCAACCTTTAATTTCTTATCCATTATTTCACCTCAAAAAATTTTTTCAATTAAGCAGTGCTTCCCTTTATTAGCAACCAGATTTTTCTTCGATATATTTTCTTGCCTTTAAAGCGTACTCAAGAGGATTTGCCTTAGCAGGATCCTGCTCAGCTTCTACTACCATCCAGCCTTCGAAGTTGCTCTCGTTAACGATCTTGAAGATCGGCTCGAAGTCAATGGCTCCGTCTCCGGGAACTGTGAAAGTACCGGCTCTAACACCATCCAGGAAGCTCTTCTTTTCTGCTCTGATCTGTTCTACAACTTCAGGTCTTACATCTTTAAGGTGGATGTGAGCTGTTCTGTCGATATATTTCTTCAGCAGAGTCAGGCAGGCTTCATAATTTCCTTCTGAATAGTAGATATGTCCGGAATCGTAAAGCAGGTAAACGTTATCCTGAACGCTTTCCATGAAGCGATCGATTTCTTCCATGGTCTGAACTCCGGTTCCCATGTGATGATGGCAAGCCACCTTCATTCCCTTTTCTTCTGCCAAATCAGCCATTTTGTTATAGCCTCTTACGACCTTTTCCCACTGTTCTTCTGTGTATACGGGCTTTGCATCAAAGATCGGATCACTCAGGCCCTGAATGCTGTTTCCAACTTCAGCAGCACCGATAACCTTTGCTCCCATTTCATAGAGGAAATCTCTATGCTCTACGAATTCCTTCAGAACTTCTTCTTCTGACTTGGTTGTAAAGCAAGCGCTGAACCATGCGTTGCAGATTTCAATGTCACGAAGGGCAAGGGCTTTCTTCAGGACTGCAGTATCACGAGGATACTTGTTTCCTACTTCTGTTCCCTTGAAACCGGCCAGAGCCATTTCGCTTACACATTGTTCGAAGGTGTTTTCACTTCCTAAATCCGGCAGGTCATCGTTGGTCCAGCCGATTGGAGCAATTCCGATTCTGATTCTTTTCTTCTCCATACTCTTTTACCATCCTTTAGTGATTGTTCTTACTTATTAGCCTGTTGACTGCTGATTTGTTCTTTATTTAGGTTTTATATATTCACAAAAATCTCATGATCTTTGGCTAATAGCGGATACTACTTCTGATTAGATTTCATCTTGCTTTTTTGTTTTTGGGTCTTTTATTTGAGTGTGATTTATATCAGACCGGCCTCTGCTGCCGCAGAGGCCCAATTGCAGGATTTGTTTTCTGCAATATCCAGTACAGCGTATCCTGTGTTTTTCTAACCAGTTATTTTAATATACGCAGTACTAGTCTTGATTTTATTTGGTTTTTTAATACATTCTTGCCTTGGCAACATGCTCCTGAATGTCTCGTGCTGCTGCTTCTACGGAAGGATGGGCCGATACCTGTGCGGTACCCACTCTCCACCAGGCATTATATCCGTCAGTCATGGTTCCGGGCAGTGTCTTAATATCTACGATGCTGCTTACTTCACTCTTTTTCAGCTCTGCAAAGGCTTCTGCAATCTCCGAAACAGTGGTCGCAGAATAACCATTTCCGCCGTATCCTCTGGCTACCATTGCATAATCTACAGCAAGATAGTCGCCTGTCAGACGGTTTGTTTCCTTCTCTCTCTTCCTGTATTCATTGCCAAAGCTGGGAATTCCCTGGCTTCTCTGGAGGTTATGGATACACTGGAAACCGTGGTTATCCAGAAGGATTACATTGATTTTAATCTGCTCCTGCAAACTTGTAAGGAACTCGGAATGAAGCATATTAAAGCTGCCGTCACCAACCAGGACATAGACTTCTCTATCCGGCTCAGCCAGTTTTACACCCACTGCCGCAGCAACTTCGTAACCCATACAGGAGAAGCCGTACTCCACGTGGTAAACGCCCTCATCTCTGCATCTCCATACCCGTTGTACGTCACTTGGCAGACTTCCGGAAGCTGCAACAATAATGCCGCTGTTTTCGATAAGCTTCTCATTCAGTTCTCCGAGGATGCGGGATTGAACAAGTCCGTTTTCACTTTCCAGCCCATAAAGGCGGTCAACTTCCTGATCCCATTCCTTCCTTGCTTCTGTAATTTCATTCTCGTAGGAACTCTGATAGCCTTTTTCTTTCAGGGCTTTGGTAAGTCCCTCAAGTGCAAGTTTTGCATCGGCAATCACCGGCAGGGAATTCATCTTATATGCGTCAAAACTGTTCAGATTGATCGTCAGCATGGACACATCATCATTCTGGTACAGCCATTTTGAGCATGTGCAGAAATCGTTGAGTTTCGTTCCGATTCCAATGATCAGATCTGCTTCCTGGGCAAGCTTATTGGCTGCAGATGCACCAGTCAGACCGGCTCCGCCCATATTCATTGGGTGCTCAAAGAGGACAGCGCCTTTTCCGGCCTGTGTCTCTCCGAAAGGAATCTTAAAGGTTTCGGCAAATGCAGCAAGTTCTTTTGCTGCATCGGAGTACTTTACTCCGCCGCCGCAGAGGATGAACGGTTTTTTCTTGGAAGCGATCATTGCCGCCGCTTTCTCCAGGATAACCGGATCAATATCTCTTCTCTGTATGTAATGAACTCTTTTTTCAAAGAACTCTACGGGGTAATCAAAGGCTTCACCCTGCACATCCTGTGGAAGGCAAAGGGTTACAGCTCCTGTGTCGGAAGGATCCGTCAGGACGCGCATTGCATTGATGGCTGCAGTCATGAGCTGCTCCGGTCTTGCAATCCGGTCCCAGTACTTGCTTACCGCTTTGAAGGCATCGTTGGCGGTTACGTTATAATCATAGGTCTGCTCAATCTGCTGCAGAACCGGGTCAGGCTGTCTGCTGGCATAAGCATCGGAAGGCAGGAATAATACAGGAATACGATTCGCTGTGGCAGTTCCCGCAGCGGTGACCATATTCAGCGCTCCCGGTCCGATGGAACTTGTTACCGCCATAATCTGTCTTCTGTTCTTCTGTTTTGCAAAGCCCATGGCAATATGTGCCATTCCCTGCTCATTCTTTCCCTGAATGAATTTCAGACCGTGATCTCCGGATTCAAGGGCTTCCCCCAGTCCGACCACCATACCATGTCCGAAGATTCCCAGTACTCCCTGAACGAATTTGATTTCTTCTCCGTCAAAGCTGATGTACTGGTTGTCAAGGAATTTGAGCAAGGCCTGCGCCATTGTCATTTTTTTTGTTACCATTTCTCCACCTCATCAATCTATTACAAACTGTTCCGACGTTTTTCCGGTTCTGACCCTTAAGCTCAGACTGGGCTGATTATTTTGTTCTTGTTGTTTTTCTGATCTTAAGTTCCGGATTCAATATGATTTTCTTTGTTGGTTTTTTCTCTTCTTTATTATGTATTTCTTCCAGCAGCGTGGCGAAGAGCATCTTTCCCAGCTCATACTTTGGCTGGTGCACTGTAGTCAGGCGGATTTGCGGAAGTCCTGCATACGAAATATTATCAAAGCCGACTACGCCAACTTCATCGGGAACGCTGATTCCGCTTTCATCGCAATATTGAAGCGAACCCAAAGCGATGAGGTCATTCATCCCGAAGATTGCATCGATTGGGTGGCCTTTTCCAAAAAGCTGCTTTGCAGCCATTCTTCCTCCCTCAATGGAGAAGCTTCCTTCAATGACAAGATCCGTATTCAGAGAAAGGCCGTACTCCTCCAGTGCTTTTTTGGCGCCTCTCAACCTGCGCTTGCAGGCGGAATCATCCTCTCTGCCTGAAATGAATCCTAAATTTCTGTATCCGCATTCCAGAAGATGTTTTGTCGCCAGATACCCGCCGAATTCATTGTCCACCTCGACGGAATCATAGTTCTGATTTCTGTCATATCGCTCTATAATCATCAGGGGGGACTTGATATTTTCATAATCGCTGTAATCCCCAACAGATTTCAGAATAATGCCGTCAACTCTCTTCTGTATCAGTGTATTGAAATATTCCTTTTCCCGTTTCACACTCCAGCCCGAAACGCAAAGGAATATGTTATATTCATTTTCACTGGAAGCATCGGTGATACCCGCAACGATTTCTCCGAAAAAAGGATTGTTGATATCGGGTACGATAACTCCCACAGTCTTTGAAATTTTATTCACCAAGCCTCTGGCAAGATCGTTGGGCTGGTAACCCATTTTCTCCGCCATCTCCAGAATTTTGTCCCTTGTTTCCTTGCTGACGCCTTCTTTTCCGTTCAAAGCTCTGGAAATGGAAGAGTAGGACACACCCAGTTCTCTCGCAACATCTTTAATCGTGATACTAATTGGAATCATCTCCCTATCTCTTATTAGATTCATCATAGCAAACGTTTGTTAAATATGCAATGTTTTTCTCAAAAATAACCGGTCGGAAAAATAGTCAGGATTGGAAAAGATATGCAAATCCAAGCACGTCTTTTCAGCCTCGGTTTGAGCCAATTTTACGAGGCGTTGAAATTTCAACACTTCTATTTTCATGCGCTCTTTAGACTATTTCAAAAATGTTTTTCCAAATCCGCTTTCATATTATTCGCAAAAACCGCAAACGAGCTGATGCCCCATTGCCACAAGGAAAAATTCTGTCGACTTCTCAGCGTAAAAACTATGTCTTGGATAGAAGTTAGACGATAACGTTTGTTATTGTAATATTTTAAAAAAGAAATACGAGATTATGTGAATGAATGATCATTATTTCGTATCCATGAAAAAGCACGTTGAAGAATCGATCCAACGTGCTTTAACATTACCTTGAATATGTCTTAAGGAGTCTAAGAAAGTGATTTGATTCTCTTAGGACGTGATCACCTAACAATGGAATAATAATTGATTTAACCTTGCAGTTCAGAATACCTTGGGTGCCTTGCGCATTGAACTTGCTTATGTCTATCGTAGCCCTCAAACTGTCGCTCGTTACCTTTGATAAAGGTACGGTCTGATTCATTGCAGCTTTAGACTCCTCATACAGCTGATTGAATTCATTTCCAAAGTTATTAGCAGTTATAATTAAATCGTTCTCCGTAGGATCAAGAAGACCTCGAATAAACAGGGAATGTTCTGCCATGATCCTATTCCAGAACGTTTCCTGTTCCAGTGCCTCCTTTTCGATATCGACATCTTCCTTACCATTCAGCCTTTGCAATAATAATCTATATAATTGAGCTTCACGTAAAATATGGTCGATCAACAAGGGATAGTTAACGGTAAACATTTTGCAGGAGATCACATCATTTAAAATTCTTGTTTTGAACTTTATAAGCTGCTCCAGCAAATCGATTACATATTGATTTAGATCAAATACCCTTTGAACCTTAATATTATCCAGATTGCTATGATCGCCTGCGGATAAGTTATCTTCCATTAATGTTAGTTCTGTATTAATTTGAACTCCAGTATAGAAGGTTGAGGCTTCTTCAGCCTTTAATGTAAATGGCGTAATTATTTCCCCGGAATTGAGGATGTCCATCCCGACTACCCCCTCCGAAAGCATGATAACATCTCTTAAGACTTTATCAAAAGCGATACGGAATTCATCTGCAGTTTTTGTAAAATTACTGTCTCTGGGAGTAAATCCAATTTCTAAGAAAAAAGAATGCTCTTTCATGATTCTTGTGAAAAATAAATGCAAACCAAGGGATTGTCTAGCAAATTCAGCATTTGATAACATAAAACACCTCTAATATATATTGATGCTATATACTACGGTACCTCTTGGAAAAGGTTACAGTACCTAGTGCCTTGGCAGATTTATATTTGAGATTTCTCATTTTTATCGAATAAGAAACAATATTTCTTATTATGAAAAAGGAGCTGGCTCTGTCGCCAACCCCTTTCATTATATGACTTGCTTCAATATTTCTCTTTTCGATCTCATTTTCTTAAGACAAATTTATCTTTACACCCTGGGGAGTATCCTCCAGCGTGATTCCTCTGGCCTTTAGGATATCTCTGATTTCATCGGCTCTTGCAAAATCTCTGGCTTTCCGCGCCGCCTGACGCTCGTCGACAAGTTTTTGAATTTCCTCGTCAATTCCGCCAGCTTCGTCTTTATCTCGCAAGATTCCCAGAACTCCAGTCAATTCGTCTAACAACGATAGACATTTTTCGGCAAATTCTTTTGATGCTCCGTCTTTGGACGCGGTGTTAATATCCTTGATCAGCTCAAAGATCGCACTGATGGCATCAGCAGTATTTAAATCATCCTCCATTGCTGCGATAAACTTATCCCGATACTTTAGCAGTCCTTCATAAGCTGTTGTTTCGCTTTCTGTCAGGCTGCCCTCACTTTTCTCCGAAAGATGCTTGAGGTTGTTTTTCGCGTTTTGCATTCTGGTCAATGAATTCTTTGCCTGCTCCATCAGGTCTCTGCTGAAATTGATAGGGCTGCGATAATGTCCGGACAATAAGAAGAATCTCATAACCTCACCGTCATAGTCCTCCAAAATATCCCGGACGGTAAAGAAATTCCCCTTTGATTTTGACATTTTTTCATTGTCAATGGTGATATATCCATTGTGCATCCAGTAGTTTGCAAATGGCTTTCCGGTGTGCGCTTCTGTCTGTGCAATTTCATTTTCATGATGAGGGAAGGTCAGGTCCTGTCCTCCAGCATGAATATCAATGGTTTCTCCCAGATACTTGGTGGACATGACCGAACATTCAATATGCCAGCCGGGTCTTCCAAGTCCCCAGGGGGATTTCCAGGCCAGTTCGTCATCTGTCTTTTGTGCCTTCCATAACGCAAAATCAAGAGGATCGTGTTTTTTATCCTCAACTTCAATACGAGCGCCTGCTTCCAGGTCCTCTATATTCTGTTTCGAGAGTTTTCCGTACTCATTGAATTTCCGGGTGCTGTAATAAACATCACCTTCCGCTTCATAGGCGTATCCCTTGTCAATCAGCCCCTGGACAAAATCGATGATCTCATTCATATTCTCGGTCACTTTTGGGTGGACGCTGGCCTTTTCTACATTGAGTGCCTTTGCATCCTTATAGTACTCTTGGATATATTTTTCACTGATTTCTCCGGCTTTGACGCCTTCTTCTCTCGCTTTATTAATAATCTTGTCGTCAACGTCAGTAAAATTCTGAACGAACTTAACCGTTTTACCTCGATAGGTCAGATATTTTCTCAGCGTATCAAAGACAACGAAGGGTCTTGCATTACCAATGTGAAAATAGTTATAAACGGTAGGACCACAGACATAGATTTTGATTTCATTTTCATCAATTGGAACAAATTCTTCTTTCTTTCTGGTTAGCGTATTATATATTTTCATTCTGATTTCCCTTTCTCCCTCTATTTATTTAATCGTCTTGTGATCTGTCCCTTACCGACGCCGCCTTTCAATCGATTTTCCATAATCAGGCTTTCCTTTGCATCCAGCTCTCTCAATTTATTTTCCAGCATTACGATACGTCTTCTAAGACATTCCAGCTCCACAGCGATAGGATCGGGCAGGTCGGTCTGATTCAGATCCTGCGGCTTGCTTCCTCCTCTTCGGACAATCTTACCGGGGATGCCCACTACAGTACAGTTTGGAGGAACTTCTTCCAAAACCACGGAGCCTGCTCCGATTTTCGAATGATCTCCCACCTTAAATGGCCCCAAGACCTTAGCTCCCGAGCTGATTACAACATCATTTCCGATGGTCGGATGGCGTTTGCCGATATCTTTTCCTGTGCCTCCCAGGGTAACTGCCTGATAGATGGTCACATCATCGCCAATCTCTGCCGTCTCTCCGATTACCACTGCCATTCCGTGATCGATAAAACATCTTCTGCCGATTACAGCACCGGGATGAATCTCAATTCCGGTGAAAAATCGTGCCCATTGAGAGATCAATCTTGCCAGCAGTTTCAAATCGTGAAGATACAGCCAGTGCGCCGGTCTATGTAAAATCAGAGCCCAGATACCGGGATAGCAGATCAGTACTTCAAATCCGTTCCGCGCTGCGGGGTCCCGGTTCAGCACTGCATGAATATCCTCTTGAATATCTTTAAAAAACGCCATAGAAAGCTGCTCCTTTATAAAAAGAATCTTCACAACTGGATAAAAATATGTTACCCAGTCTGTCAATAAAATAACAGGGCAGGTTTATACCTGCCCTAAAATTATACATTATTTTTCTTTTGGAATCAAAACTTTTATAACACATCCATTTGGAGAAATTCCATTACAGATAATTCATGGGGTTCTGCGGCGTACCGTTCTTTCTCACTTCGAAGTGCACGTGATAGCCCGTTGCCCGTCCCGTGATGCCCACAGTTGCTATGACCTCTCCCTTTTTCACCACTTGGCCGACAGATACGCCCATGGTGTTACAGTGCGCATACCAGGTTTCTAAACCATTGCCATGGCTTAACTTCACCAGGTTTCCGTAGGTGCCTGAATATGCGGCAAAGGTAACGACTCCGTCGTCAGCAGCCTTGATTGGTGTCCCCTTTGGATTTCTGAGGTCTACACCCGTATGCCTGCTCCCCCCCCTGGATGCACCGAAGGCGGAAGAAATTTCGATTTTACTTACGGGGCTGGACAAAGATCCTGTTCCGGCAAAGGTTGCGATGGATTTCGTCCCTTTTAATGCGACCTGATCCTGAGGCTGCGCAGTAACTACCTCGTCCATCTGGGCGGATGCCACTACAACGCCGTTTTCTTTTGTTACTTCTGTTCTGATTTCTTTTGTTCCGTACACACCGGGGGTTTTAACTTTTACTTCTCCTTTGTACAAGGAGTTTGTGTTTTCATAGATGGTCTTAAAATCAATCTTTTCCGATGCAGCTACTACTTCTTTGGTCTGAACTGTTACAAAAGGTTTTATCTGGAACAGATTCAGTTGTTGGCCGATCTGCAGCCGCTCCGGATTAAAGCCGGGATTGGCGCTTTCCAGTTCCGCCGGTGTCATGCCGTTTGCGATTGCGATATCCCAAAGGGTATCTCCTCCCTGAACGGTATAAACCTTTGGCTCCTTGGTCCCTGTCAGAATCATACTGACGGCATCGGGGACCTCCATAATGTCTGCGGCATTGATTGCTGCTTTTGTCACAGCAACGGCTTCAACAAAGCTTGCGCTCAGAACTTCAGAACCTTCTGTTAGATAGTGGCTCTTAACGCCCTCAAGAATACTGTTCGCTTCTGCTTCCGTTGCCGCCGCCACTACGTTATTTCCGTTGATTGTGACAGCCCAGGCGCTGGCTTTGCAAAGATCTGCTGCCAGAATTGCTTTCTTCAGTTCTTCCTCTGTAAGGAAGGTGACTTTTCTGGCTTTTAGATCTGTCTTTTCAGAAGAGATGGCTTCCTCATCCACGATGAATTCCATCCCTGCAGAGTTTTTTGACAGATCTGCCTTAATCTCTTCCAGGCTTTCTGCCACCATGGTTCCATCGGGCAGATAACCTGCCTCCTGTCCATTTATGGTCAGTTTGTACACGTCCGGGCCTGAGTTCAGGAACACTGCGGTACTGATAATGATCATCGACAGAGCACCTGCTCCGATTCCGATTTTGGCTTTTGTATTGAGACGGCTTAATATATCTATCCTAAAATCAGTCAGCCCTGCTTTCAGTGTCTTTGCGGCGTTTGAATCACCAAATTTTGCTTTGAATAATTCGGAAGCCTTCCCCGCATTGATTTTTGTTTTAAATACTTCAGCGGCTTTTCCAGCTTTCAATTTTGCTTCAAATGTTGCTGCCGCTTTTTCCACTTTTGCTGCTGTATCTAATCTGCATTTATTTATAAGATCCTTACATGATTTAATCTTAAAACTGTCTTTAAAACTCATATGATTCTCTCCTTAAGTGATAGCGAATTTATTAATCATACCTCCTTGTACAAATTTTGGGAAACTGAAATTATGCTTCGAAATAGCATACCCAGTTATATAATATGTATTCCCGGTCAGTTTCATGACTTAGTGAAATATTACAATATTGTTACAAGAAAGTCAATGCAGTCAAATCAAAATTCATAAAACCATCACATGGTATTTAAGCAATAACCTTTATTTTTCAATGCTTACAGCCTTCATTCTACTCCATTTCCTTATATCCCCAAAGGATTAGCTTGCTACCCCTTATGATTACTTTGCGGTACGAATGGCTGTCCTTTTTTTGGAAAATGACAAAGCACGAGCCTCCTGAATGAAGCAGATGTTATAAATCCCCCTGTTCATGGAAAAACTCTTTACTAAGACAGTTTCACACACTAAAATAGAGATAGAAAAAAATTAAAGGATGGTATTTAATGAGTAATCCAATTGTAACAATCAGCATGAAAGACGGAAATAAGATTAAGGTAGAACTGTATCCGGAAGTAGCACCGAACACAGTAAATAATTTTATTTCTCTGGTCCAAAAGGGCTATTACAACAATTTGATCTTTCACCGGGTTATTTCCGGCTTTATGATTCAGGGGGGCTGCCCCAGCGGAATCGGCACCGGAGGGCCGGGGTATCAGATCAAGGGTGAATTTAAGATGAACGGTGTTGACAACAACCTCAAGCACGAGCGCGGCGTCATCTCCATGGCAAGATCCATGCATCCTGATTCCGCAGGTTCACAGTTTTTTATTATGCACATGAATTCACCTCATCTGGACGGGCAGTATGCAGGCTTCGGCAAGGTGATCGAAGGACTCGAGGAAGTGGACAGAATCGCATCTGTCAAGACAAACAGTCAGGACAAGCCGGTGGAACCGCAGGTGATGGAATCGGTAACCGTAGAACTGTTTGATTATGAATATCAGGAACCTGTTACAAAATAGCAGGTTCTAAGAAAGTGCCGATTCAT
>JARBUO010000041.1 GCA_029239605.1 Bacillota bacterium
AAGGAAGGGATAAGAAATGAAACAGATCGACAGCCTTCTATCCGAAATGATTCAATACTATTCGGGGGACCCAAAACGCATCCAACACTTTTTAAAGGTTCACAGTTTTGCCAGGATCATCGGCAGTCAGGAGGGGCTGGGAGAACGGGAACTGTTCACACTGGAAGCCGCCGCCGTTGTTCACGATATCGGTATCCGGCTCTGCGTAGAGAAGTACGGGAATTGCAGCGGCAAGCTGCAAGAAAAAGAGGGACCTGCAATTGCAGAGGCAATGCTGAAAAAGCTGGACTTTGATCAGAATGTCATCCACCGTGTCTGTTGGCTGGTCGGACATCACCACACCTACAGCAATATCGACAGTATTGATTATCAGATTCTTGTCGAGGCTGATTTTCTGGTGAACCTGTATGAGGATCAGCTTTCAGGGGATGCCTGCCTGGCTGCTTTGAATCATATTTTTAGAACCGAAAGCGGCATCAGGCTATGCAGGACCATATTTCTCTCATGATTCTTTCATAACCAAATCCATAAATTTTCTCATGCCTTCCGTCAGATATTTATTTCGATGGTAAGCCAGTTTAAAGTGCCGTTTAATTTCAATTCCCTCAAGATCCAGTCTGTGCAGGATGCCCGCTTCAAGTTCTCTTCTGACAGCGTTTTCTGAGATTATCGTTACCCCGAGACCTTCGGCTACTGCAGACTTTATGGTGTCTGCGTTGTTGCAAGTCCAGGTGGAAGACCAGCTCAAGGAATGCTCTTCCATGACAGTCTCAAAGGTTTTTCTTGTTCCGCTCCCCTCTTCTCTCAGAATAAAGTTCACTTTCTCCAGTTCCGCAGCGTCAATACTGCTCCGCTTTGCAAAAGAGTGATTCTTTCCGCAGACCAGCACCAGCACATCTTCATCGAAGGTCTTACTTATGATTTCCTTCGCTGTGATTTCTCCTTCCACAAGACCCAGATCAAGTTGATCGATGCGGATCAACTCTTCGATTTTAGAAGTGTTGTCTTCAACGACTTGAACGGTAAAATCGGGTGCCTGTTTCTGAAACGCCGAAATCATGCCTGGCAGAACGCAAGCCCCAATGGTCACGCTTGCCCCCACGCGAATGGTTCCGCTTCTGCTTAAGGAACGCATTTCACTTTCCGCGTCCCGATTCATTCTCAGAATATGACGGGCATAACCAAGAAGGATCTCGCCCGCCTCTGTCAGGTACAGCTTCTTAGAAAGGCGTTCAAAGATTCGAACTTCATAATAAGCTTCCAATTCTGCAATTGCCTGACTTACTGCTGGTTGTGAAATGTAAAGACGTGCTGCAGCCGCTGTCA
Source organism: Bacillota bacterium (assembly GCA_029239605.1). GTDB lineage: Bacteria > Bacillota > Clostridia > Peptostreptococcales > Anaerovoracaceae > Anoxybacterium. Next base: position 1,327 of record JARBUO010000041.1, read on the forward strand.
TATTTCTTTCGTCACACACCATCACAAAGATATGAAAATGCCTGAAAGTCATCGTTTACTCCAACCCTTCTATCTATAAGTAATTAGTTATTAATATAATAAAATTATACAATTTTACTTATTTATCGTCAAGAGTTATACTACGTATGAAGGAGTGATGAAAGATGAGATTGAAAAAAGATGAGATACCAGGCGTTCTGCTTTCCGCATTCATCGCTGTACCGGCCTGGCTGGTTGGCAGCCTTTACCCCATCATCGGCGGTCCAATACTGGGCATTCTTTTGGGAATGATATTAGCCTTTGTAAAAAGACCCGCTTATCTGGAGAAAGGCCTTACCTTTACATCAAAGCGCGTTCTTCAATTTGCAATTATTCTGCTTGGCTTTGATATGAACTTATATCAAGTCATTGAGGTTGGAGGAAAGACGCTGCTTCTGATGATCTTTACCATTACCGCCGCTTTCCTTTCGGCTTTGCTGCTCGGTAGGGCACTCAAAATAGAACGGAACGTCAATATTTTGATTGGTGTTGGAACGGCAATCTGCGGTGGATCGGCCATTGCAGCTGCTGCACCTGTCATCAAGGCAGAGGATGAGGACATTGCACATTCCATTTCTACCATTTTTCTCTTTAACGTCCTGGCCGCTTTCCTATTTCCCGCACTGGGCCATTTGATGCAGATGACAAACTACCATTTCGGGCTCTGGGCCGGTACTGCCATCAATGATACCTCCTCTGTTGTAGCGGCAGGTTATTCCTACAGCACCCAATCAGGGGATCTTGCAGTAATCGTCAAGCTTACAAGAACCTTGATGATCATACCGGTAACCCTGATACTGACCCTTTTCTCCATGAGAGAAGACCTTCCAGGACATGCTTCCGAGTACAGATTATCCCGAATCTTCCCCTGGTTTATTCTGGGTTTCGCAGCTGCCTCAGTTGCCGCAACGCTTCTGCCTGTTCCCTCAGTTCTAAGCGTACTTTTGCCTCGGACAGGTAAATTTATGATCGTTATGGCGATGGTCGCCATAGGCTTGAATACAAATCTTCCAAAGTTACTAAAAAATGGCGCAAGACCGATTCTTCTGGGATTGGGCTGCTGGTTTGTGCTCTCAGTGACGTCTTTAGCCATTCAGTACTGGCTCCTCTGAGTTTAAGGCTCATTACAAACTTAATCCTGTACCCTTTGAAGCTGGCCTCTAATCCTGCAGCCTTTGAGGGCGGCCATCTTTGTTTCTTTACATAAGAATAAAAATGGCTTATACTGTTCCCAGTTTAAAGATGTTGCGCATGAAACAGATGGAATTTGCGTATGAAGCAGATGGATTTGAGTATTAAGATGAATGCAGCGAATAAGCTTATATCAACAGATACTTAGAAACGGAAAGGAGTGAAAAATCATGAACCAGATTCAGGATCAAGAAATAAGGAACGGAGAAATTCAAAAAATACAGGAACAACTTTCAGCTTTTATCAGGGAGAACCCCCACAATTTTATGGAACCTCATGATGACATGAAAATTTATGACGAGCCTCTTATTGGGGTTTCTTCTGCAGACGATCCCTACTACAATGCATTTGTCAAACCGGAGATTATCGGCCCCGACTTCCTGCCTCCCCTGGAATGGCTTCCCGGAGCGAAATCCGTGATTTCCTATTTTCTACCCTTTACAAAGGAACTACGGGATACGAATGGTAAACCCGGACCACCGTCTCAGGAATGGATTTCCGCGAGGATTGACGGTGAGAAGTTCAACAATGAAATCAGACACTTTCTGGTAAGCCTGATTGAGGAAATGGGTTTTGCTGCAACAGCACCCGGAACAGATCCTCGTTTTTCCGTTAAAAACAGAGTCCCCAACTGGTCCGAACGCCACACGGCCTTCGTTTCCGGCCTCGGCACCTTCGGTCTCCACCGGGGCTTGATTACGGAGAAAGGAACAGCGGGAAGGTTTGGCAGCGTAATAACTACCCTTGCACTTCCTCCGACGATCAGAAAATATGAAGGCTATTTTGATTACTGCCTCTATCTGACGCGGGGGAAATGCGGTGCCTGCATCAAGCGATGTCCGGCCGACGCCTTTACATCTGAGGGTAAGGATAATAAAATCTGCTCAGACTATCTGGATCAGATCCTTGCAGAGCACGCTCCGCGCTATGGCTGTGCAAAGTGCAACGTCAGTGTTCCCTGCGAGCATAGAATTCCCTGACAAGATTTCTCCTGAGCCTTTTCTCTCGAGTTTCCTTCTCTGTGGAGAAATAAAAATGGAAAGTTTGCTTGACATAAAAAGAATGATATGATAGATTAAATTTATGGAAAGCTAGCTTTACATTCGCAAGGAGGGGTATTTTGAATAATAGACTTGAAGAAATACGTAAATTACACGGCATCAAGCAAGAGGAACTGGCAGCCGTTCTTGAGGTATCAAGGCAAACCATCGGTTCTCTGGAAAATGGCAGATACAATCCCTCTATTCTCTTAGCGTTTAAGATCGCACGTTATTTTAACATGCGAATCGAAGACATTTTTATCTACGAGGAGGACTGAGCGCCATGAAAAAGACAGAACATGCAAGATATAAGCTATTCTCCGGGGTGGGCTTCCTGATGTTTGTCGGAGGGCTGATACTGGTAAAATCATTTCCCGCTGCGGAAGACTATATGCTGGTTCTTCCCTATCTCTGCATCGGGATCGGAACCGGGGTTTTCGGATACAATTTGGGTGAACTTTTAAAGTTTGCCGCTGTTAAAAAAGATCCGGCAGCTGCAAAACAGATCGAAATTGAAACAAAGGATGAGCGAAACGTGACAATTGCACTGAAAGCAAAATCAAAAGCCTATGATCTGATGACCATGGTATTTGCTGCATTGCTTTTAGCCTTTGCCATGATGTCGGCGGAACTCTATATTATACTGACCTTTACCGCCGCTTACCTGTTTATCGTTGGCACAAATGCTTACTATTTAATCAAATACCGCAAGGAAATGTAGCTGCCGGGCAACAGAGAACTGCCTTTGCCGCAGTTCATGATCACATTGGAATGGAATCACTGCAACCTGCAATCTCAGTAAAAATAGAAACGACATGCGGATCGAACTGCGTACCAGCATTCTGTACAATCTCACGAATGGACGCTTGCTGATCCATGGCCTTTCGGTAAGGCCTGTCCTGTGTCATCGCATCATAAGCATCGACAACAGAGATAATACGGGAAAGCAGAGGGATGTCTGAACCGGAAATCTGCTGCGGATAGCCGTTTCCGTCCCATCTCTCATGATGGCACAGGATGTATTCTGCAATGGATGCAAGATCAGCCGAAGATACGGCAATCCGATATCCAATCTCTGGATGCTTGCGCATTTCAATCCACTCGTCTTCACTCAATCGGTCCGGCTTGTTTAAAATATTGTCCGGGATACCAACCTTGCCTATGTCGTGCAGCGTTGCCAGCAATACAAGATGGTCCATATCGCTTTGGTTTAGCTTCAGCCGTTTTCCGATTTTCCGGGACATTGCCACAAGCCGTTCCGCATGAGCTTCCGTCTCGTGACTCTTCTCAAGCATCGTAGCTTTAATCGACTCCAGAATTGCACTGTGGGAGCTTTTTTTCACAAGCAATTTGCTTTGATACATCTGATCTCCTGCTCGTTTGAGTATCCGCCCAATATCTTCCTCCGGTCTTATCTTCGTTGCAATTCCCAATGAAAGATTGATATGAAACGCTTCATTCTCAATTCCTTTGTTATAGGTATTGCAGGTTTTTCGAATTTCCTCCACAACTTTCGAAGCGGCATCAAACTCAGTTCTGGGAAGTAAAATATCAAATTCATCTCCCCCTGTTCTGGCGGCCACCGCCTCGTCATCCAGCTCAGCACGAATGATTCTGGCTGCCTGAATCAGAATTCGATCCCCCTCTTTTTCTCCAAATATCTCATTGATAAATTTCAAACCATTGATATCGCAAGTGATAACAGAAAGAGGCAGATTATCGCAGGTATCGATCCGCTTGATTTCGTGCTCGTAAAACCTTCGATTATACAAACCGGTTAGATAATCATGGTTGCTGAGATAGAGGAGTTCCTCTTCCGCTCTCTTTCTCTCTGTAATATTGCGGGAAAAGCAAAGATACCTGTTTTTCGTTAATTTAATGGCATCAGCAGCCATCCAGCGCTCAATTCCGTTTTTCTTTGTGTATTTCAGTTCGGTATTCATTATACCTGTTCTGAGGAGTTTATTGAGGGAGCTTTTGCTCCTGCAAATGGATTCCCTGTGAATGATGTCGTTGAAATGCATATTCAGCATCTGCTCCCTGCTGTATCCCGTCATACCCGATGCAGCGCGGTTAACCTCAAGAAATCGCCCTCTTTCATCGATGACAACAATCCCATCAGGAGCGTTCTCTATGTAACTGCTATATTTTTTCTGACTTTCAATAAGCGCAGTTTCAATCTGCTTTCTGTCAGTCGTATCCCTGATATTCACCTGCAGCATTTTTTGATCTTTCACATAATACGCACTGACTACGATCTCCACATTTCGATATGCGCCGCTTAAGGTAAAAAAACCTGAATCGTCAAAGCTGAGGTGCTGCCCATCTTTCAGCAGATAGACCTCAATTCTGCTGGCACTCATTTCCTGAAAAAGCCCCAGGTCCCAGATTTTCCTTCCCACGAAGAAATCATCTGAATATCCCGAAAACTGTAACAGATACGGGTTGACATCTGTAATGAGCCCGGAATCTGCTTCAACGATTAAGACGCCATCTTTCATAGTTTCAAAGAGGCGATGATATTTCAATTCAGAATTGGTAAGCGCCTCTTCCTTCATTTTAAGCTCGGTGATATCCTGAAGAATACAATGGGTCTGTTGAAACGCTCCATCAAGATCGTATCCGATTTTTCCCTCAAAAGAAATATACATTTGCCTTCCGCTTTTATGGATTAGTATCAACTCAGTCTGCGCATATCCCCTCGCTTTAAATACGGGAAATTGCCTTTGAAAAAGTTCTCTCGAATCGGATGAAAGAAAATCGCCGAACCATCTGCCGATTACCTCTTCACTGGTATAACCAAGGATATCCAGCCACTGCTGATTAACATTCAGAAAGCAGCCATCCGCATCCAGGGATTGGTATCCCATGGGAGCATGGTTGAATAACATTTGAAATCGTTCTTCTGATTGCTTGAGCTGGAGCTGATAGGCGCGAACCTCCTGCTGCCGCAAAAGAAGCAGGCACAAAAGAATAGAGACCACTGGGTAAATGATCAGAACAGGAATCCCAATGTCCCGCAGCACGGATATACTTTCCGGGTATGGCAGCATAAACATACAAATCAGCATGGAAGCATGAACCGCCAGGCTCATAATATAGACATTCAGCCAGTTCCATTTTTTTGATTTCGGATATAGAATTAATCTCCAGGCAGATCCGATCAGCGCACTGGTAACAATGATCCCCAGTCCAGGAATTGTTCCAATCCCTCCGCTGTAAAGCCGGAAAGCTGCAGCAAAAATAACCGTAATTCCTGTGGGTACCGGTCCGAAAAACAAAGCGCTCGTGCTGATCAAAATTGATCGGGTATCAATCATCAAGCCTGGCTGAAGCGCTAATGGGATCTTCATGATCAGGATACAGATAATTGATATCAGAATTCCGCTGATTACCTGACGAATTTTATCGCTTCTCACAGGAAGCAGATACGTTAATTCATACACGACGGCCAAGGCAAGCAATAAGGCCGCATTATTTACCAGTGCGATAAAAACCGATTGATTCATGCTCTCCCTCCTATCAGAGTACTTCATTCCTCTCTTCCTTGAAGATCTAACGCACCGGGCATCCCTCCCGTAATCAAAACCTGCAAAGGAAGATCAAAGCACAAAAGGCTTTGATTTTCCTTTTGCAATTCGTTTTTCACATGCTATACATTTTGCATCCGTAAATTCAGACAAGTTGAATATCTGGTTAATTTATTGCCTGTACTAGTATTTGTCATTTTTATCAACACTGATATAAGCAGAAGCTTCATCATCAATGCTTCCGCAGTCAATGATTCCCGTAAGCATTTGTGTACCGGCAGAAGTATCTTTTTCTTTTTTTAATCGGAATCTTGCTACCATCTCTTTGAGCATTTCAGACTGACCCGACAGTTCCTGGCTGGAAGCCGCACTCTGTTCAGCCGTTGCAGCATTTGTCTGGACAACCTTAGAAACCTGATTCAGGCTAGTATTGATCTGTGTTATTCCCGTTGCCTGATCCGTTGAGGAGCTTGCAATGTTTCCGATAATATCAACAATCTTTGTGATTCCGGTACGGATTTCATTCAATGCCTGCGCGGTATTGCTTGCAATATTCGTTCCCACAGCAGCTTTATCGATGGAGCCTTGGATCAGTTCCGTGGTGTTCCTGGCTGCTTCCGCACTGCGGGAGGCGAGGGTTCTGACCTCTTCTGCCACTACTGCAAATCCCTTCCCGTGCTGTCCTGCCCGGGCAGCCTCCACCGCTGCGTTCAGCGCAAGAATGTTGGTCTGGAAGGCAATATCGTCAATTACCTTAATAATTTTTGAAATGTTGCCGGACGCTTGATTGATTTCATTCATGGCCTGCAGCATTTCCTTCATCAATTGATTTCCACGTTCCGCATTCCCTTTCACCGTCAGCGTCAGTTCATTTGCTTCCCCTGCGCTTACAGCATTTTCCTTGGTTTTGGAGGCCACCTCTCCAACATATGCAGTGAGTTCCTGCACCGCACTTGCTTGTTCCGATGCACCCTGGGATAAGGCCTGGCTTCCGCCGGAAACCTGCTTGGAACCAGCCGAAACCTGATCAGACGCTGTATTGATATCGCCCAGAACAGAATTCAGAGAATCCAGAATCCTGTTCAGGGAATCGGAAATACTTACAAAATCACCTTTGAAACCCTTAATGTTCCCAACTGTCAGATTTCCCTCTGAAATCTCACCGATGGTTTCTGAGATCTGACGGATGACCGTGTTTAAATCTCTGACTGTATTATTTACCGCACTGGATAAAACCCCGAATTCTCCCTGATAATTGCCTTTCACAGAAACCTGTAAATCACCCTGAGCAATGCGATCCATTACTACTGTAACTTCCGCGAGAGGCTCCACAACGGCCTCAACAAGCTGGTTTACACCGCCCAGCAGCTCTTCCCAGCTTCCGGAGAACCCCTTTAAATCTGCTCTCTGATCCAGGATACCCTGTTTGGCTGCATTAATGAGGGTATTTGTTTCTCTCAGCAATCCATTCATAATATCGATGCAGCGGTTCAGATTAGCAATGATCACATTGAAATCACCCTGATACTGCTCGGTAATCTTATTGGGAATGTCCCCTTTGCTGATTCGATTTATATATTCAGACGTGATATGAATGGGTTTGGCATAGGCATCTACTAAACTGTTGACACCTTCAATCAGAGTTTTCCATTCACCCTCAAATTCGCTGGCATCAGAACGAATATCAAGCCTCCCTTCCTCCGCCGCACGAATGAGTTTCCCCGTCTCTGACAAAAGTCCACCCATGGCGTCGATGCACTGGTTGAGATTGTTTTTCGTCTCATTGAAGTCTCCGTAATAGATGTCCGTAATTTTAGGTGGAATATCACCTTTGCTGATTCGTTCTACATATTCAGCTGTAACATTGATTGGAGCGACAAAAGCATCAATTAGCTCATTCATACCCCTTACCATCAAACCCCAATCACCGTTAAATTCAGAATCATTTCCTCGTATATCGAGCTTGCCTGCTTTCGCAGCATCGATGAGGACCGTTGTTTCTTTCAGTAAATCGTCCATAACCATTATACAATTATTGATATTATTCTTAATCTCGTTGAAATCCCCGAGATACGCTTCGGTTATGACAGGCGGTATATCACCTTTGCTGATACGCTCAATATACTCTGCCGTCAAGTTGATGGGTGAAACAAATGCATCAATCAATCCATTGATTCCTGTAATCATATCCATCCAGGCGCCTGAATAATTTGAAGAATCTCCCCTGATGTCCAGTTTCCCTTCTGTGGCTGCATGGATCAGCCTCTGAACCTCAAGATTCAAATCTCCGATTGTGTTGACAGTCTTTTTTAGTGCAGGAGAGATCTCATCTCTGTCGTCCTTGGACTCAATGCTGACCGATATGTCTCCAGCGGAAATCATATTCATGACGCCGATGACCTTGGTCTGAATTTCATCAGCAAACGAATCCATAGAGCGTGCCATCTGGCCAATCTCATCTTTCGTTTTAAGATTTAGCCGATCCCCAAAATGACCCATCCCCATCTCTTCAATCATATGGACTGTTTTTCGAAGAGGACGTGTAATAATGTTTGAAATCAGAAAGCCAATTACTATGGAAAACAAAGCGACCAGCCCGATTACTGCTGACATAACAAAGACTGCCTTATCTGCCTGCTGGCCGTTCAGTGCTGCTTTTTCTCCTGCCGCATCAACCTGCAGCGCCACGATCCGGTCAATCGCGTCCTGATACGCCTTCGAAGCAATTCCTGATTCGCCCGTTGCACTCATCATTGCAACGGCTTCTGCATCCCTGTTTTGTTGTGCCAGTTTAATAATCTCGTCTAAACCGTCTTTAAATTTGACTCTTGTAATCTTGTATTCGTTAAATGCACTGATGATCTCCGGTGAAATAATCCCCGCTTCAAATTCCTTGGTCATCTGATCAACCTTTTCACGGATTTCTTTAATTTCATCAATACTGGCCTGAATATCATCGGGATTTTCTGCAATGATCATATCTCTTGCAATTGCTCTTGTCCTCTGAAATTCTGTTGAAATTCCTCCTATGATCGATAAAGGAACCGTCGTATTTTCATAAAGTTCCCGATCCGATTCATCCAGTTCTTTCAGGTTGAAGATCGCATAAATGCCCACCGAACCGCTGATTAGTGAAACGATCAAAAAGCTCAGAATAAGCTTACTGCTTATTTTCAAGTTAAGATACCACTTCATGTTTACCTCCTCGTTATGACATGTCTTTATTGGGAAAACGCTGAAATTTTCCAAATGCTTTTCGTCTGGATAAATATCAGGCAATGGAGATAAATTCTTCCTTTTAACACTCCATTTAGAGTGTAGGCTACGTTTCTCACAAATTTCTCACAAAAACGAGGTATTTCGACAAAAAGTGATTTATTCTGCCGGTAAACCCTAACGGCCCTTGCCGCAAACAGAATCCGCTCATCTCAGAGCGGATTCATCCTTTCCGGTATTCGTCTTGATCCATGCGTTGTACTGACTCTGCTTCCCGTAAAACCCGCCAGAGAACCATTTTTCCATATAAAACAGCGTCTCTTCAATGCTTCCGCTTTGCATTTTATATTCAATTATTTGTTCCAGTACTCTCTGATATTTGATGGAAAGGCTCTGCTGCTTCCCCAAGGCCCATACCCAGCACTCTTCCCCGTAATACGGGCCGGAATAAATCTGCTCTGCTTCCATTAAAAGTTCCATTGAGGGGTTTCTCTGTGCAAGGGCATGACGGTAGGCCAGCTGAAACAGATTAACATCATACATGACACAATCCAGCTTTAACCGATAGCAGTGGTCTGCATATTCAATCAAAATTCTGTTGTCTGCCACTTCTGCCATGCTCTTTCGCAGCTGGTAAATGATTGTCTGCAAATAATGAGATGCTTTCTTGGGTACGCACTCAGGCCACATCAATTCACATAAAATATCTTTGTGTACCGGAGCCGGTTCCTGATGCAGCAAATAAGAAAAAACCTCCATGGACTTTTTTCTTTTCCATTTTAGAATAGAATCTCCAGAGGAGACGATGATTTTACCTAAGGCCTTTATCTGTATTTTGGGTGAGATCTCCAGACGTTTGTTCTTCCGTTCTGCCAATTCTTTGGATATCTTATCCAGGGCCCGGTATAGGCGCTCCTGGCGAATCGGCTTCAGGACATAATCTACTGCGTTGGCATCGAATGCTTCCTGGGCATAGCTGTTGTATGCAGTAATAAATACCAGGCTGATATCTGGCTTTCTCATTGTGAAGTATTCTGCAAGATCAAAACCAGACATTTCAGGCATGCGAATATCTAAAAGTGCAGCATCAATATCATGCTCTTCAAAAATACCGATTGCTTCTGACGGACTGCTGCTTGCAAGGATACGAATCTCCTTATTATAATTTTCAATCATGCTACTCATTGCCGCAATCATTTCGGGCTCGTCCTCAACGATCAACAAATTCATTTTCTACTTATCTCCTTGTTAGCCTCAGTTTACAAGAGCATACGGTTTGCAGGGGAAAATTTGCCCACTGCCTGTGTTCAGACGACGAACCGTTATGCCTTAGCAGAGGTGCTCACAGCAGGAATCTGAAAGGATATTACAGTTCCGCGATTCTGTGCACTCTCTATCGCTAGACCCTCACCGTACATTGCGGTAAGTCTTCTGTTAATATTGGCAATGCCGATACCCCTTCGCCTGTCATCAGACTGAAAGAGCTGCTCTAATTCCGCCGTAGACATGCCTACTCCATTATCCCGAACTTCAATTCTGATAAAATGATCGATTTCCCTGATAGATATATGTATTTCTCCGCCTTCCGCCTGGCACATCACCCCATGGTGCACGGCATTCTCAACCAATGGCTGAATGGTCAGCAAAGGGATCGCAGGATCGACATTATCTGTTAAATTATAGAACACCTTGAGTCGATCCCGAAATCTTGCCTGTTCGATGGATAGATAAGCACGAACCAGCTCCAGTTCTCTCGAAAGGCTCGTAAGGCCGTGATTGCTTCTCACGTCAAAGGAATGCCTCAGATAATCGGATAAGTCTAATATGAGGTCCCTGGCTTTTTCTGGGTTGTTTGTGCAGACAGCAGCGATGGTACCCAGTGCATTGTGAATAAAATGCGGTTTAATCTGCGCCTGCAAAAACGAAATCTCTGCGGAAACAAGCTGACTGGCTGTTTTTTTTAATTTTACGAGACTTCTCACTCTTGCCGTGAGCTCTTCCGATTCAAACGGCTTTGCCAGAAAATCATTGGCACCCATTTGAAAGCAGAGAGAAATATATTCTTTTTCTGTCTTCGCCGTCAGCATCAAGACTGGAAGCTCTGCCATGTTGTATTTCTCACGAATCTTTTCCAGGACCTTAAAACCGGACATCTCAGGCATCATAATGTCCAGGATAATCAAATCCAGTTCGGTACCTCTTTTCAGATTTTCCAAAGCCTCCATACCATTGTTTACACCTTTGACCGCATACCCCGCAAGCTTTAAAATATTCCCCAATGCTTGCAGATTGGAGGGGTCATCATCAACAGCCAGGATATCATAGTCCGACAAATCCTTACCTGGTGCAGTTTCCAGGCAGGATATTGCTCCCTGCCTCCCATTCTCCTTTTGATGCGATTCCCTTGCCTTTTCTGTTTCAGAAAGGCGAAGAGTAAAGCAGATTTGCGTCCCTGATCCGGCATTTGATGAAATCCATATCTTTCCGCCATGCAGCTCAACAAGATGCTTGATCAGATTCAATTCAAGACCTGAGCAATGTTGCTTGTTTGTGGGCTTACCGCAGCCACCGGCGGCTTCTTCGAAGATGTGAGAAATCTGATCCTCCTGAATGAACATTTCCGTGTTTTCCAGCGTAATTCTGGTTCTCGTCTGATCCCAATGCGCTTTGATTTCAATTCTTCCCGCAGTAATATATTTCAGAGAGTGACCAATCATTTTATGCAGGATCTGACGAAGTCTCTCTTCATCAGCCAATACAAAAGGATGTGCCTCCGGAATGGAATTGATGATTGGAAGTTCCTCATCCTTATAGATATAACGAAATAAGACCAACTGATGATCTACCATCTTACTCAAATCCACAGGAACCGTATTGAGGCTGCTTCCCCCGTATCGAATATCGGACACATCTTGAAGATCATTGATCATGCCTTGCATCTTTCTGGCCAAATTAATAATTACATTCAGATTCTCCTGTTGAACTTCCGTAATTCTGCCCCCGATTCCCTCCGCAACAGATTGGGAAATGTTTATGATACCGCCAAGCGGCGTCAGCAGCTCAGAGGACACATTAGAAAGGAACTCATCTTTGAGATGATCCATTGCAGAAAGTTTCTCCGTTAAAATCTGCTCCCGCTTCAGCTTGTCCGTGAGTTCATCAGAAAGGGTTTGCACTTTCCTGTAGGTTTTCACAAAGCGGTCTGCCATCAGGAAAGAAATCATGAACATAAAAAATGCGAGGCCAATGGGTGTTATTACTCCGTAGCAGGAAGAATACAGATTTGCCTCAACCAATACATCATGGATTCCCGAAAAGAAGACAATCACACTGCCCGTAAGGATGATGTCTGCACCGTCAACTCCTTTCCGGCAGGTTTTGTAAATAATCCCGACAGCAATGAGGATTATGAAATTTCCCGTCAGTTCATAGAGCAGAGTCCATCTGGTATAAAACGATGCGGGGATAAGGGCTGTCAAGACAGACATACCAATGGCGTAGGAATAGATCAACTTGCTGCAGCATTTCCTGGTTTCTGCAGCAGAAGCATTCTGGATCAAAAAAAACAAAGCCGCCGGAAACCAAAAAATCGTCAGATGGGTGATCCAAATCAGCAGGCCAGATGGAATGCCCGGAATCAGCCGAAGAATGAGATTATCCCTGTAAAAAATAGTCTGTACAATCATAATAAAGCACATCAGGGAATAGCTTAAACTTCGCTTGTCCTCTTTGTATATGGAATAGTATACAAGAAAGTATGCACCCATAATTGCAAGACTTCCCAGGATCATTCCATTTTTATATTTCAGGAAAGAATCATAGTCAGCGATTTGGGCTTCAATTCCAATCATAATAAGCAAGGTGAAAAAAAACAGCAGAACGATAAAGAAAGCACGGTATTTGAATCCTTTTTTCATCTGTAGTCTCCCGGATCATGATCTAAACGACGAATAGTGACGAATCGTCACTATTCTTGTCGTTTAATATACAAATTATATCAACTGGCTGGGATAGTCAACCTAAAATTATCACCAAACGTCTCAGCGGAGAAGTCCGTTCAATAGCGCCAGAGGATCATCGGTATTATGGGTAATCTGTCTTTTCAATGGGACAATACAAGAGGTTCCGATGATTTTACCGCAGGAATCCAGGGCGTTTACCTGGTAATATAATCCTGCGCATTTTATTGAAATCTCTGTTTCAAAACCGGTACGCGGAACACAGCATCCAACAGGAGAAAGCTTGCTGCGCTGGCATCCTGAAAGAACCTGCCACGCGGCAACCTCTGTGGCCCCGTTCCAGGATGCATAAACCTTTATACCGCATTTACTTCTGCGAACCGCAATGCATGGAGGACAAAGAGGACAGCCGACCCATCTGTTTTTAAAACTTCTATAAGAAATATTCTGGTTCGGAAACCTGACGTCATACAGGAAGTTGGCAGATGGATTTTTCGGTGTGTTTCCGGCTTGCGAAAATTCCGAAAGATATGGTTCCTGTCCCCATCCGATAAACTGATTACAATTCTCAAGCTGCTGAACATTGCCCTGACTTGCTGCAAATAAACCGGGGTCATGATAATAAGTCCGGTCTGCCTCCGCCGTCATTCTCCTGAAGTTAAGCTGCAGAATCAATCCCCTGGATTGTCCCTGGGGCGGATCGTTTTCCGAAGCACAGCAGGCATCGTCGAAAATGCTGATGCGGGATCCGCACCGATATCTGGCATCATGCTGCCATGAAAAGCCGGAACCGGCTGCTATTGAGAAGTCACTTTTTCGGCCCCCCAGCTGCCACTTAACCGCGCCCATCTTCTTGTCGATCTGATAAATTGCCCACATGTTGCGCATGCTGATCAGCAGGACGCCGTCAGGACCTTCCTCCACAGAGTTCAGATGATAACAATCCCAGATGTTATTCGATTCAGCAGCAGATGAGGCCGGCAGCATGGAGTCTGCCGGATCAATATGGTTCAGCGCATTCCAAAAGAAAAGAAGTTCTCCGGTTTCCAAGTCAACTTCCTGGATGGAATAATCATCGATATAACCGTTTGCAGGCCCGCCGTAACGAGTAAGATCTGCCGGCACCTGCTTTACAGCGGTGAACAAAGCAGTATTGCGTCTTGTGATGGTAAATTCATGAACATCTGCAGTATACCCCTCTCCCGCTGTTATTTTTTTAATGACCCTATAGTGGCTGTCGAGTATTTGGAAGAATGCTCCCGGTTCCGGATCTCCGGCCGGAAGGTCAGGATCAGCAGACTGGGTGCCTGAGATGGTTCCCTGCCACATGGTTAGAACCGGCCTTCCCCTATAAAACTGAACTCTAAAATCGGTATTCTGCATAAATCTGTTTTCAAGAGGCCGGAACCATACCGGATTGCCGCACTGATCCATGATAAGGGCCCCGGTCTGGCCGATCATCTTTTCGCCAAAAGCAGTATAGGGAGCTGTAAAAATGAATCCCGGTGCAGTTCCGGGCCGGTTTTTGTTAATGTGAACCTTCATGGGATGCAGATTTGGAGCCGATACAAAGCACCAGGCCCCGGAATCGTTTCTCTTGATCTTCACATTGCGAGGTCTATCCATTTTTATATCGGACATTACTTTTCATCTCCTAATGGTGGTAAACACTGACGCATGCCATCAGTGTCTTCCCTGTTCTATCTGAATGATTTCAGCCAGAGCAGGAACTCCGGCACTCAGATACTTCTATAATATGGAGAGACTTAAGAAACGGTGTAATGTCCTTAGAGCAGATGAACCTGCGCAAGCTTTCGTAAACTAACCCGGAGCCAGATTGACTGCCTGATTTATAAAGGCTATGTCTGGTAACGGGCTGAAATCCGTACCGCCTGCGCCCGGAGCTTATCCCTGATGTGTTCCGGCTCCAATACCGTCAAACTGTCTCCATAGGACAAAAGATAACCAATGAGCCAATTGCTCTCGGGCAATCTGACCGTTATGGAAAAAGAACCATCATCCATCCGCTGGATATCCGTATCGCTGAAATCATCAAATACCCGGTAGGCACTGTCTGATGTAACGTTCATCTGAAGAGAGATGAGTGAAGTTTCATCCTCTTCCATGCTGAGATTTTCGGGAATGTCTCTTTCTTCAAAGTGCTCATCCATCAGGACAAGAGATGACATCCGTGCAATTTTAAAGGTGCGATAAGCCTTCTTTGTACGGCAATAGCCATGGAGATACCATGCATATACCTTGAAGATCAGCTTGATGGGCTCCACTGTACGGCGGCTGCTCTCCCCCGCTGCGTTAAAGTATTCAAAGCAGATTACCCTACGGTTTAAGATTGCTTCCTTTAACTTTGAAAAGCTGTTCTGGCTGTCCTTTCCGCTACCCCACGGCGTAAGATCTGCTTCAATCCAGTTACTGCTCTTGTGATCAAAGAATCCATTCAGCTTTGCCAGAACCTTTTCGCTTTCAGGGCTTTTAGCAACAGCCAGACTCTGAAGCGCATAGAGAATTTCATTTTTATCTCGTTCGGATAATACGGACTTATTCAAAACAAAATGGTCCATTAATGAAATCCCCCCACCCTTTCCCTGACTTGTATAAACCGGAATTCCGGCAGAGGACAGGATATCCAAATCCCGGTAAATCGTTCTGGCGGAAACCTCAAACCGTTCCGCCAGTTCTTTTGCGGTAACGGATTTTTTATTGAGCAGCAAGTATACCATTTCAAATAATCGATTGATCTGCATTTCATCACCCCATATTTCGTATGCCTCCGCTTCCGGGCATATCATGTATTGTCTCTATTATAAAACGCATAACATGACATTTCTATGTCCAGTTATGCGTTTTAATATTTTTTGTATTACTTAACTATTTTGTCTATATACTTGGATTATTTATCTTCCAGTGAGGCTTTCATAAAACGGCAGTACCCAATCTCTGCGGCATTCTTCATCAATTCCAGGTTCAGCCAGGCCGCAAGCTCATAGAACGGTCTGTTTTCAAAGGGCCACTTGGTCCGGCTGCTGTCCTTCAGTTCTTCATCCGACAGCGTTGTCAGCAGCGACCGCCACTTGTCCTCCATCAATTCGATTTCAGCTTTCACAGCCTGTGCACTGCCCGGCCACGTGACAGCTTCTTTCGTCAAAGTTCCGCTGCCAAATGAGTGATCAAAGACCATGGACCACCAAAACAAAATATGCCATGTAATCCACGCGATACTGGATGCACCCATGCTGTATTCCTCATTTTCCGGCCAGTCAGCTTTCCAGGTTCCCTGGGATTCTGTAACATGCAGCCCACGGCCGCCGGGCCGCCAAAGGCATGTCCCATTGTCCAAATCGTGCAGATGGAAATCCAGCATCTGACACGCGATATCAAACTGGAACAACAGGGTATCAATCAACACCTGATTCTCTGGGTCCAGCCCATCCTGCCCTACCGCCTGATTTGTTTCCGCAGCTCCCTCTGCTGTTTGATTCATTTTTTCTGCAGCCTTCAATTCCTCTTCATTTATCTTCCCTGTACGCTTCTCATTTTTTCCGCTTCCCATATCCATTCCCCTTCCTCTCATGATTCATCATCTTGCCTGCTTTTGCTCTCACAGAACGTATTAAAGCTTGTCATCCTATGATCTATTCTGCCGGGCATCCACAGGAATATTCACAATATTGCCATGCCAGTCAGCAAGACATTGAAAACAGAATAGCCGAAGATGCGTTACAAACATTGATAACAGAATAGCCGAAGATGCGTTACAAACATTGATAACAGAATAGCCGAATCCGTACAACCTTGTCAACAAGAAAGGATTTTCTTTTTCTTTCGCAAATCGTATAATATTACTATTCATAACTACTCAAGTAAAAGGCTGTTGGCTGTGAAGCACAATGATGACACACACAGGAGAAAAACCCTGTGAAGCACAAAGATGACACACACAGGAGGAAAACGGATGAAGTTCAATAACAAAGTTGCCGTAGTCACAGGAGGTGCTTCCGGAATCGGAAAAATCATCTGTGAAGAATTCAAAAAAGCAGGCGCTTGTGTCTGCATAATTGACAAGCAGGAAAATGAATATTATACCGGCGATATTGCCGAAGAACAAACGCTGATTGATTTTACTCATAAGGTAATAGCAGAATACGGATCCGTAGATTACCTGATCAACAATGCAATGATCAGCAAAGGGGGACTGAATGATTGCTCCTATGAAGACTTTAACTACGTGCTGAAAGTTGGGATTTCCGCTCCTTTTCTCCTGGCCAAACAATTTGCACCCTATTGGTCAAATGGTGCAAGCATCGTAAACATTTCCTCATCAAGGGACAGAATGAGCCAACCCAACACAGAAAGCTATACTGCAGCAAAGGGAGGAATCGCTGCACTCACTCATGCCATGGCGGTGACCTTCTCAGGAAAAGTCCGGGTCAACTCCATCTCGCCAGGCTGGATCGATACAGAGTTTTCCCCTTATTCGGGTTCTGATGCCATTCAGCATCCGGCAGGCCGGGTGGGCAATCCCCTTGATATTGCCAATATGGTTCTCTTTCTCTGCAGCGATAAAGCAGGTTTTATCACTGGGGAGAACATCTGCATAGACGGTGGAATGACAAAGCAAATGATCTACCACGATGATTTTGGATGGAATCTGGACTCGTCCAGCCGATAAGAGGGACTACTCGGTATACCACAAATCGGAGCGTTCCGAGGGATGCAATGAATTTCCAGACACATCCTGGGAAATAAATGCAGAAGCCTGACCCGAAAACAGCAGGGAAAGTTTGTTCATCGCCCTCGTACAGGCAACGTAAAGCAGCTTTCGATCCGTTTCTGTGCAGTAGGTAATCCTGTCAGCAGACGGAATGATCACTTCTTCGAACTCCAGTCCCTTTGCCATAGAAACAGAGGTCACAGTAACTCCTGCTGAAAATTTTTCACTGTCAGGAGTAAGCAAGTTCATTTCAAATTCCCCGTATAAAGACTCATAAAGTATCTTTGCACCTTTATTTGTTTTGGCGATGATGGCTAAGGTTCCGGACCCCTTTTTCCGGAAAGCCCTCAGCTTGTGTCTGATCCGTTCCAGCTCTTCCTGCTCATTGGAGCATTGGATGAGTTCTGGTGATTGTCCATGACGCTCTACCGGCTCCACGTCCGATCCCTCTTGAATCTTTGCTGCAAGCGTCATAATCTCATAGGTAGACCGGTAACTTTTATTCAATGTTATGAAAGCCCCTTCCGAAAAAATCGTACCGACATCCTGAAGCGTATGACTGCTGCAGGGATTTAAACCCTGTCCAAAATCCCCGAGGATCGTTTTTCCGCAGCGGAACAGCTGCTTGATCACCGCCAGTTGAATTGGGGTGTAATCCTGCATTTCATCGATGACGAGGTGTTTTATTCGTGCCTCTTCTTTCAGCCCCTCGAAAGCGCTTTTGAAATACAAGTAGGGAAAGACATCATTCCATTCCAGGGTTTTTTTCGTTGGCATCACCAGCAGTTTTGAAAGATTCTCCCCTTGGAAGAATGCCTTATAAAGTTCCAGAGAATTTTTCACCTTGAGCATCGCAGTCAGCTCTTTCTCTATCGCTCCTATTTTGGGCAGCGTAACACCCCAAAGATTATCGGATTCCAGCTTTGCCCTGATATCATCGGCAACCTCCCTCAGGCGGCGTTTCACCGGATAACGGCTGTACGCCTGAAACCGCTCAAAGATCCATTCCTTTTTGACGGAAAAATCACCGAAGATATAATCCCGGGGTTCAAACCACTTCAGACTTTCCGTCTTGAGATATTCTTCCACCCGCTGAAAAAACTCCATGCTGGCTTTGCGTCTAACCCTCAGCGCCCAAGCCTTGTCATCGTTTTCCAGAGGGTCTCTATCCGGTTCAAAACCCAATGCACTTCCCAGCTGCTCCGCTGCAATGTCAGCGGCGCTCTTTTCACAGATGGCTTCTTCCCCCAGTTCCGGTAAAACATTGGAAATATAACTGCTGAACACTTTGTTGGGAGACAGTATTGTGATGTTTTCGGCAGCTATGGTATCCTTGTTCCGATAGAGCAGATATGCAATACGATGCAGTGCCACAGAGGTTTTCCCGGACCCGGCAACACCTTGAATTACCATGTCACCGGATTGTTCATTTCGTATGATCTGATTCTGCTCTCGCTGAATCGTTGCGATGATGGTTTTCATCTTCTCATCAGCGCTATTGCTTAACTCTCTTTGGAGCACTTCATCCCGAATATTCACAGAACTTTCCAGGATATATTCCATTCTGCCTTCGGAGATTTTAAACTGTCTTTTCAGAGACAATTCTCCTTCGATCCTTCCGGCAGGAGCATCATACCCTGCCCTCCCTGGTTCGGTATCATAAAACAGATTGGAAACAGGTGCTCTCCAGTCATAGATCAACGCATTTTGTTCCTCGGTGTCCACAAAAGAGAACCTTCCGATATAGTATGGGGTGAAGTTTTCCTCCCCCTCGCTGCGAAAATCAATTCGACCGAAATAAGGGGAGGTTTTCATCGCTTTCACTTTATTTCGCACTTTTACCGCAAAGGTTCCGGCTCTGTCAATCTGCTGAAGCGCCAGCTCATTCTGAAAAATCTCTTTTGGATCGATTTCACTTCTGTATTCCGCAATGTAACGTTTCAGTTCCATGTACTCGCGGTCATACCGCAAAACAGATGCTTGATATCGCTTCCAGGCCAGATTCAGTTTTTCAATCACTTGTTGCAGGTTCTTGTATTCCTCAGGGTATGCTGCCGTTTTTTCTGAATTGCCGGCAGGTACTTCCGAATTGCCAGCTGGTACTTCCGAGTTGCCGGCTGGTACTTCCGAGTTGCCGGCTGGTACTTCTGAATAGCTGACTGGCGCACGGGAATTACCAGCTGTTTTTCGGGAACACAAGGCAGGTATCCCGGTGCGCGGCTCTGCTGTTTCCTGATTTGTCAGTGCCCTTTTCCGATTATTTGTAAGGATCATTTCCTGCGTTGGATATCCGAACTCTGTGAGCAGGTCTCCTTCTTGAAAGCCCAGTTCCATGAGCAATTTACGGTATCCAGTATCGGCCCTGTCTCCCTCCCTGTATGTTGTAATCGTAATAGGATCATGCAGAATCAGCTCCGACAAAGCCCTGTCAACCAACGCCTCGAAGACCCTTTTTTTACGATAAAGAGGATGGACTCCCAGAAATTCAATTCTGCCTGTTTCATAAGACAAAAGCATGATTCCAACCGCCTGATTGTCTTCCTCTGCAAGGAAAGCACACTTCCTTTGAATACAGTTTTCCAATATTCGCAAGTACTCATTTTCACTCAGACAAGGAAAGCCGTCCACAACGAGACGAACCAGCTTCATCCAGTTTTGGATATCGCTCATGTCTGCATATCTTAGCGTCACACTTCCATTTTGACTTTCAATCACCGCTCTTGGCAGGCTGAATTCGTATTTCAATTGTAAAGGATAGTAAGAGCGGCTTTTTCTGAATTCCAGAGGTGCTTGTTTATACATTTCCTTAAAGACTCCCGCAAAGGACTGCTGACTGGAATAGCCGGCTGCAAGGGCAATTTCAAGGATTGGTTTACCGGTAAACACCAAAAGTTTTGCCGCCTCCGTCAATTGGCGCCGCTGTACATAGTCATGAATGGTGAGCCCCACCGTTTCTGTAAACCTTCGATGCAGATGGTATTTCGAATAGTGGACAGCATCAGCGACAATTTCCAGATTCAATTTATCCGAAAGATTGCTTTCAATATATTCAATTGCGGAAATAATTCGTTTCAGATGCTTCATGATAAGTCTCCTTCAGCCACATTATATCAGCTTCTAAGGACCTTGTTTTCATAAATCTTGCGCTTTTTATAGAACGAGTACTGTTTTTCTGACCGGTTTTTAGACATGCAGAACCAGTACTGTTTTTCTGACCGGTTTTTAGAGCTTGCAGAGTATTTCTGACCGGTTATTTAGAAAGCTCTGTACCCATGTGTTGTCCGGAAAGCGTTGTACGCTTGTTATTATCCTTACCGCGCAGGAGTACGAACTCCTTCCGTACCAGCAGGATGGTCCAGATTACTATGACAGCATCAATTGCCAAAGATCCGTAGTAAATCCCCGATACACCGATGGCTTTGGGCAGCAGTAGCATGACGGGAACATAAAATACGAGCTGGCGCGCAATGCCGATCATGGCTGCGGGTTTTCCCTTATCGATAGACGGAAACAGGGTCATAGCCATAAAAATGAAAGAAAGCGCAGGCAGGATCGCCATATAGATTCTGAAATACAGCAGCTCACTGCCGGTAAATACCGCATCCTTAACCATTAACCCAAGAATTTCTCCCGGCATGGCAATGGAGACCAGCCAGAAGGGCAACGTCAAAACTGCCGCAGTAAAAGCAAAGATCTTGTAGGAGTTTATGACTCTCTCGTACTGTTTTGCTCCATAATTGATGCCAATCACCGGTTGAAGCGCCCGCATCAGCCCGAAAATTGGCGTGAGAAGGAAGGTGAACAGCCGGAATACTACGCCATAGAAGGCAACATCAGCAATGGTTCCGTATTTTGATAATGCATTGAAGACCAGCAATGCCTGAATTAGACTCATGACATTCATGATCAGGGAAGACATTCCCAGCCGCAGGATAGACGTACCGATTTCTTTGTCCCAGCGAAGGGAAAGCATCTTGGTGTGAAAGGTCCCGTGTCCTTTGGCGAAATAAACCCACCCGACCAGTGTGTAAACAAGCATGCCAAGATTTCCTCCCCATGCTGCACCCTCTACTCCAAAATTCATAAGACCCATGGTGATATAGCTCACCAGTGCATTGACCATGAGACCCGAGCCCATCATCACCGCCGCTGTCTTCATTCTGCCTTCGGCACGAATAATCATATTGCCTGAAAGGCCGTAGATCCAAAACAGTGCGCCAAAAACCGTGATTCTAAAGTATTGATCTCCCAAGACCAGAGCTTCCCCTGTGCCTCCCATGATTCGGATCAGATCAGTGGAAAAGATCAGGCAAAAGACCATGTAAACCACAGTAATCACGATCGTAATCAGATTCACATTTCCCATGAGCTTTCTCTGGATCTCCAGATTCTTTGCTCCCAGCGCAATACTGAGAACAGAGCCTGCACCAACCCCAACCAAAGATCCAAAAGCTACACTGATCTGAGACAGCGGATAAGCGATGGAAACTCCTGCAAGCGCTGTCTCTCCTACGAAAATTCCTACAAATGCAGCATCCAATACGGAATTCAGACCGTAAAGCACCATGGCAATGATGGCGGGCCAGGAAAGATCAACCATTACCTTCCACAGATTTCCGCTCAGAATCATCCGCTTTTGCTTCTCTTTTTCATTTTTCTCAGAGATACTGTTATTGTTCATTTAAAACCCCTCTCTTTCTAATTTCGCTATGGTTGCTTTTAGTTAGCCCTCGCTAACCATTGGTTAATTTTTTGAGGCTCTAAAGCCTCATTTTCATGTTACATTATTATTTTTTTTCTATTTCTGATTCTTTTTCCATTGTCACCGGCGGTTTCAGATCAAGAAGCTTCGTCCACCCTGCCTTTGTAAACTCCAGGAGGTTATGGATATAGCCTTCCGCCCGTTCTTTGGGCATATCGTGGGCGACAATTTCAAAAATCCCGTAGAAGAATGAGCTTGACAGCATATGAACCAGCTCTTCATCCACATCATTAATCTGCCAGCCTGCCTTGCGTACCGCGGCAATGAATTGAAACGTGGCCTTTGTTTCAATTTCCACCATTCCATTGAGATAACCTTCATACTCTGTTCCGGCGGAGCTGCAGATCAAAAGCTTAAAGGCTTCAAAATGCTGATAAATATAGTCCAGCATCCAGATGAGCCCGGCTTCGGAGCCGTCGGCCATATGCAGCCCCTGCTCATCTCCGGGCAGCTCTGCAAACTTCCGTTGGACTGTAATGTAATAATCCAGCAGCTCTTTGGCTGGAGCTCCTGTCAGAGCCTCAAAGATTGCTTTTTTATCCGGGAAATATCCATAGATTGCACCGGTTGTCACGCCGGCAGCTTTGGCGATCCTTCTGAGTGAAGCTCCTTCATACCCCTTTTCAAGAAACTCCTCACGTCCGCATTCCAATATATTATTTCTGGTATCACCAGCCATGCAATTCCCCTCCAGCACAATATAACAGCGTTATATAACACTGTTATATTATTATCATTTTGGTATCTTGTCAATATTTTTTTAATTCACGTCTTATAAAAATAGTTGCTTCTTATTCGTTAAAAAAGAGATATGAGCAGGCGCTCATATCTCACACTTATTGAAGATTAAACTATTTTTTTCTTCCAGCAGCTTGATGCCGTGATAATACATCCAGTTCACCGGAGTATCAATCCCAAGCTCTTCGCCCAGGCGCATCACCTTACCCGCAAACATTTCGATCTCTGTTTTTCGTCCATTCTCCAGATCCTGTAATGTTGAGGGTTTGTTGATAAAAGGAAGGTTCATAATCGTATGCTCCTGACGGTCAATATCATCCTGACTAAGATCAATCCCCAGCCGATTGGCGATTTTAATGACCTCTCTCATGGCTTGATACCTGATTTCATTGGCATGATCGCTGACCTGAAACGCTCCGAAGGGCACGCCGAACATGGCGCAGGTCATATTTTCTCCGATGTTGCACATGAATTTGAACCACATTCCCCGCTTCATATCCTCATCAATGTTGTACTTTATGCCGCTGTTATCAAAGAGCTCCTTGATTTTCAAAACTCGATTCGTCAGTTCAAAATTCTTCCCTTCTCCGAAGTGGACTTTCCCTGCTTCCGGGTTGAAGTTTGCGACTCCATCCTGCATGACAATGGAAATTCGCATGTAGGAATAGAGCACCCGCTCCCAGCCATAGATAGCTGCAACCCGTTCCTCGCTGTCAATTCCATTCATCACGCACAGGATCTGGGTACCTGGCCCTACCTGATTTCTGATATCAAGGA
>JARBUO010000174.1 GCA_029239605.1 Bacillota bacterium
CTTTAAAGTTTCCACCACGGAAATCATACTAAAAGCCAGCTTATCCTTCTCTGAACGAGGTGTGATTTCAAGCTCCAGATCACCAGAGGCGATTCGATCGGCTTCTTCCGCTTGTTTTTTTATACTGTTCGCCATTTTCAGAAAGGACTCCATTAGGATACCAATTTCATCTTTTTTCGTGTTTTCAATGTTAAAATCTGTGTCTCCCAATGCAATACGATCGGCCACATCGGTAATGCTTCTTAAAGGTGCTGATAAGCTTTTTCGCAGAAACAGAATGATTAATAAAACAAATGCCAAGAGAATAATGCAGGACAGGAGGACGGTTTTTAATACAGTATCTCTTACTTGAGCATTGGTTTCAGCCATAGATTTTCCGGAAAAAATCAGCCCGATTGCTTCTCCCTGAGAATTCAAAATTGGTTTATATGCTGTAACATAAGGCATCTCAAGGATATCAGCTTCACCATAATACTCCTGTTTTTGCTTCAGAACGATTTCCGCTAAAGCTGGATCAAGTGTTGTTCCCAGCAATCTTGCACCATCCTTAATGATGGTGGTTGAAACACGCACGTCACCAGCAAAAATCGTAACGTCGGTTCCGTAAAGGGTCTTAATCAAATCTACGAGCTCATTGGAGCTTAAGTCGTATCCTGCAGCAATACTCCCCATAACTTGTCCGTCTTGGTTTTTTATCGGCGCTGCTGAGAGAATGTAAAAGTGATTCTCTGCTGTTAATCGATACTCCACCCCGCTGTTTCCATGAAGCGCATCCTGAATCAAAGTTTCCGATGGCAGGTCAATTCCTTTTGTGCCAAGCTGTGCAAATTCTGTCATTGCCATGCCACTCGTATTTGTTACGGTCATGAAGTCCAGATCGGTATGCTGAATGAGTCCTTTCACGACTTCATCCAACTGTACCACATTTTGCAATGCCAATGCATTTAATAAATTGGATGATTGGGCCGCCTGAATGGTATCATTCAATGCGGAAGACTTTCGTTCCTCTAGCCGCTGGCTGAGTGCTTCGAGACTGTAGCCCGACTGCTTCTGTGCAACAGTTAAATTGTAGTTTTGATAGGATACGACTGCCACTCCGACAGCAATTGATACTGCTAACAACAGACATACTACAAAACTGGCAATTACCTTAACTGTAATTTTAAGATTAGAAAACCATTCTTTTAAATTCATTCGCTTCATTCAAACATGTATTCCTTTCGATAATAAATACCCTATAGCCAGATCGATCTATAGCTAAATACCCCTTATACTTATATCGAAATACTTCATGAAGAGTTGAGCTAAAATAGAGAAATTAGTTCCTCCAAATTATTCTACTTTTTTGGAATTATAGAGGGATACAAGCGGGTTTGCGTGATGATGCTTTCTGTCAGGCGCCGTACTAACATATGATTAAGGGGTGATGTTCGATATCAATTAAATTATGACAGAATTTAACAAATATGATATATTTAATAGAGCTTGTATTATGGATTGCGAGATATTCGACTGGATTGATTTTCAATGACACGGTTTGCCGCAGTGATTTGATGAGGATAGAGGACAAATGAAGAAAAAGTCAAAATATATCGTCATAATTATTTTTATAATAGAGGTATTTATGGGAATTGTGTTGTTTTTCAATTCTTGTTCAAGCAACTCTCTGTTAGTTAAGAATGTTTATGGTGAGCAGGAAATAAGTCCATCGGTTTTGAA
Source organism: Bacillota bacterium (assembly GCA_029239605.1). Lineage (GTDB taxonomy): Bacteria > Bacillota > Clostridia > Peptostreptococcales > Anaerovoracaceae > Anoxybacterium. The sequence continues at coordinate 1,720 of JARBUO010000174.1, forward strand.
ATGGAAGCTTGACCAAGAAAAAAATCCAGGAGTACACCTTTTTATTAGTATCGTGCTTCCAATTCCGACAGGTAAAGATAGAGACTGTCTATCGTTTTTTGAAAGATATCACTTGGCGCAGCCAGAGAAATGCGCACCCAGTAATCATCCTCCTTGGCCTTCTTCAGGGCAAACCCCGATTCTGTGAATATCGCAATCCCTGTTTTCTGAAGAAGATCTTTGCAAAAATCCAGTTCACCGAGATTGCAGCAAGGCTTTAGCTTTACTAAATAGTTAAACCCACCATCCATCTGGGTTGAACTCACCAAAAAAGGGGATAATTTTTTGCTCAGATATTCCTTGTTTGAGGCAAAAACCTTTTCTTTTGCGAACATTTCCTCTTTGTATTTCTCATATTCATCGAAAAGACGCTCATCCACCAATTCCGACACATAGTCCCATATTGCCTGGGGGCATAGCACCGTAGTGACAAAAAACATCCGCTTGAAGCAAAGGATGATCCTCTCCCTCACTCTTTCTTCCTGCCCGTATTGCTCACTCAAATACAAACACCGAAAAAGTAACGAAAGCCACACTGCGATTGTGGGCATGTTCGGCGGATTCATGATACTCACTTGCTTCGACCGGACAAACTGAATCACATCAAAATGGCCCACAATGTATCCGATCCGAAAGCCGGGAACACTTTCGGTTTTAGAAAAGGAATTAACAATGATGCTTTTTTCCATCATTTTGTTCTTCATAATAATTGGCTCCGGAACAGTCACCTCTTTTTCAGATAGGATCATATTACACACGCAGTCAAAGATGCAATAGATTCCTTTTTTATATAATACCTGCATGATCTGATCCAGCTCTTCATCGGTATATTTTTCACCGGACGGATTGCAGGGGTATGTAAAGACGAGAACATCAGGCCTGAATCGTTCAATATCCTCCTTTAGCTCCCTTACTGTGGGCATGTCCCGATTGGACAAAGCGGAGCGGCTTTCCCTCAGTTGATAGCCGTACTCAGTCCCGAGGGTCATATAAAGCGGGTAAGTCAATCCGACTAAAAGCATCCTTTTCTTCCCAATGGAATGGAGGTAGGCGACAGCTAGGGAGGCGGCTTGACTTGCGCCGATTGTCATGCAAACTTCAAGATTCGCTTTGAGGGATATATTCCCTCTTGAAAAAAGAAATCTCTCATAGAGCTTGACCGCGTAATTCGCCGTCTGAAATCCATCCATGGAGGTATACCGTTGGTACAGAAAGTCTTCTTCAATTTCTTTCTGCATGGTCTCCTTCCATATTGTTGGTGCGGAAAGGTGATTGACGCCGGAGGAAAGCATCATATAATCGTCTCTCACCGGCAGATGAAATACTTCCGCATGGATTCCAAATTGCTTCGATAGAAATTGATTGGGGTTCCAAGGTTTCTCTTTCTGCTTCAAAGCATGCGACAAAAATTGGCCTATTATCACAAAAAAGTGCTTCATCTTTCCCTCCGCAGAAATTACATAGGCCGGATATCCCAGTCGATAATTTGATACATATCGTCGGCAATATCCATGAGGCTCCTTCTATGTGTGATGACGAGAACTGTTTTTTCTTTTAGATTTTTAATGGTATCAAAGATAATGCGCTCTGTTCCTTCGTCCAGTGCGGAAGTTGGCTCATCAAAAATGATAATCGGCGCGTTCTTCAGCAATGCCCTGGCAATCGCAAGCCGCTGCCGCTGTCCGCCGGAGAGGGTGTATCCCCGATCGCCTAACTCCGTGTCTAACATGTGAGGCAGGTCCATGATCTCCTCCAACATCCCTACTTTTTTTAATACGTGAAAGATGTCTTCATCCGTATACTGACCCTGCTCCTCCACCAGATTTTCTCTGATGGTCTCGTTAAAAAACAAGTTGTCCTGGGAAACCAGAGAAATATGCTTTCGCAAATAGACTAAGTTCATATCTTTAATGGAATGACCGCCGATGGTGAGCGATCCTTCTGATATGTCCCAAAGGCCGGTAATCAGGTGAATCATGGTTGTTTTCCCCTGACCGCTCGCCCCCACAATAACGTGGGTTTTGCCCGAGTCCATCTTTACGTTTACCTGTTTGAAAACCTCTTTGCCCGTGGGATAACGAAATTTCACATTGTGAAACTCAATCCCAAAGTGATCAAAAGCAGGCCTTTCCTGACCCTCGTACGTGCCTATGGTATCATAGATCTTATTCACTCTTCTGAGGGAAGGCATGAGTTTATTGCCCTGAACGCGCAGCGCAGCGAGGATCCTTCCCGGTTCAATTAAAAAATCCGAGTACTGAATAAAGGCCACCAGTACACCGATGGTCGCCGTTCCCATAAAGATTTTGTATCCCTCATAGGCCATGGCTACTGCAATGGATAGGATGATGAACCCTTCTAAAGCGCCATAACCGATATTTGATAACGTTACAATCTTTTTATAGATGACAGACAGATTTTCCACCATCTGTCCGTATTTCCGTTTGCACTTTTCTTTAATACCGTGAGAGGCGATGAGGGCTGCGTTTGACACAAACTCTTCTGTCAAAGAAATCTCCCGCGCCAACTCTTCCCGCAATCGGATATAATGATCATCCAGTTTCCATTCCAAGTTGTTTTGAACAATGAGAATAAAGGGGAGAATTGCCAATAAAATCAACGCCAGATCCCACTGCAAATACGCCAGGATAGCAAGAATCGCCAGTGAGTTCACCATATCCGCTACCGTTCGGTACACCTGATACGTAAAGGCCGCCACTTGCATATTATCATCCATGATCACTTCCATCATGTCGCCGGTTTTATTCTTAATATAAAACTCACCTTTCTTATCAAAAAAGCGATCCATAGAAATTCTTTCTAATTTCTTTCCGTATTGAAACTCTCTTTTCTCAGTATAAATATTGATGATTGTCCTCAAAGTCGCTTTGGCCATGTTAATGACAAAAAACAATAAAGCCAACAAAAGGAATTGGCGCAAATTGCCCGCATCCACCAAAGCATTGATCACATGCACTGTAATCAGAGGCAATAAAAGTGTTACTCCCGCATATATAATCAGTAAAAATAAATACCCCCACATAGCCTCATCGTATTCCTTGGCAATCTGATGGGTACGTTTCAGCGCTTGTACAAAAGTTCCACTACCGCGTAATTTCATAATATAATACCACTATCCTCTATAAAAAAAGCAGAAGGCAGTGTATGAACTATGTAATCGGACTCATACGCTGCCCTGCCTTCATGGTGTTATTCTAATGTTTCTGACATGACCTGGAGCATGAGTAGCTGCAGGTAGCAGCACGTGTGTCAAATTCGATTGGTTCGACGATCATCTTCATGATTGGTTCCTCCTTTCCCCAAGGTTTATAATGCAGTTCGCATTATCATAAGTAAGTTAGGAGGCATCGCAGGTCAGCTTGATGTAGTCCCCCAATACATATTTCCACCTTTCACAGACTGGTTCGCCAGCTCTTCGCCCATTATATTGGCAGCCACCGGCACAGATGGGCAGGAAGCTGCACGCTCTGCACTTTTCAAAGCTAAAAGGAGACCAGGTCAGGAATTTCGCATAATTCTGATTTGGATTTTTTATTAGCTGTTCATAATTCTCACAGGTTCCAATATTTCCAATTCTATATTCATCAATTCCAACCTCATTCCAACACTTGTACATGTTCCCATTGGGTTCGATCACGTAAGAATACAGGTAATCAGCACCACAATAGGTATGGTGAAGCAGCGGATAACCTGGCTTGAGATTCTTGGATAACAACAGCTTTTCGTAATCCAAATAGGTTTTAGCAAACTCTTCATGGCTCAGGCAGTTTGCAGCATATCCTTTACAGCTGTCTGTATTCCCTTCAAGGTACCCTAAGTACAGGTCTTCACCCAACCCTTTTTCTATCATTAATTCCACAAGCTGCTTCAATTCGGTTTGCGCCTGCTTGTCAATGTTGACCCGAATCGCTGGCGCAATCCCATGTTTTTTTGCCTGAATTATGTTTTCTACGATCCGGTCAAATGTCGGCTCGCCGCTATTGTTCTTCAGCCTTCGCTTTTGATTATGTGAAGCAGGAAGACCGTCAAGGGTAATCTGTACCTCAGTCACTCTGTAATCTTTTAGTTTGAGAACGGTCGCTTCGTCCATAAGGTATCCGTTTGTGATAACGGTTGCCTCGTATTCCACTTTGTTCTTTTCACAGATTTCTAACAATCGCTCCGACATACGATAGATTACAGCTTTGGCCAGAAGCGGTTCCCCCCCAAACCAAGTAATCTTGATCTTTTGACCATTCCTTGCAAAGTCCTCTGCCAGGGAAATGATTTTGTCTTGGATTTCCTCTGACATGATGCCACTTTTAGGCGATTCGTAACAATATGGGCATGTAAAATTGCAGGTCATGGTCGGTGCCACGATCAAATCCAAGCCTGTTTTCTCGTATCTGCCTAAATTGTATCGTACTTCAAGCTGCTGCAATTCGTTGATG
>JARBUO010000175.1 GCA_029239605.1 Bacillota bacterium
ATATTTCCGATGACTGAGGTTACCAGAAACGGTGATACTCTTGATACAGTACCTTTTTCTGCTGCCTTGTAAACTTCGCTTTCCAGCGTCATGATGCCGCCGATACCGGAGCCAACAAGAACACTCAGGCGATCCGGGTCAATGTTTTCACCGCTGATCAGTCCACTGTCTTCCATTGCCTCTTTGGCTGCGGTTACGCCGTACTGTGAATACAGATCGGTTCTTCTTGCTTCCTTCTTGTCATGAAATACAAAGTCTCTTACTTCTGCACCGTTTTTTGCCTTCTGCACTTCCGGATCAAAATGAGTGATCCTTGCAATTCCATTTCTTCCGGTGCTGATTCCTTCCCAGAAATCTTTTACATTATTACCAAGGGGAGTTACGGCTCCCATTCCTGTAATTACTACTCTTCTATTCATACCTTTCCTCCGTGTTTAAATGGACATGCCGCCGTCTACGCCAAGAATCTGACCGGTGATGTAAGCTGCCTGATCAGAGGCCAGGAACGCAACTGCATTTGCTACATCGGAAGCAGATCCCACTCTGCCAAGGCTGATTGCTCCGGTCATGGCCTTCTTCTGATCTTCTGTCAAAACATGGGTCATATCCGTTTCAATGAATCCCGGCGCTACAGCGTTTACTGTAATACCGCGCTTACCCAGCTCCTTTGCGGCAGACAGGGTCATGCCGATGATTCCTGCTTTGGAGGCACTGTAGTTCACCTGCCCCGCATTTCCGCGGACACCAACGATGGATGAGAGATTGATAATCCGACCTCCCTTTTGCTTGATCATGACAGCGGAAGCTGCTTTCAGAAAATAAAAACTTCCATTCAGATTGGCGCGGATCACTGTATCAAAATCATCTGCGGACATTCTCATCATCAACTTGTCATTTGTAATTCCAGCATTATTTACCAGAATATCAACCCTTCCAAAAGCATTTTGAGCATATTTCACAGCCTCATCAGCATGGACTGGATCAGAAACATCGCCCTTGATCAGTTCTACCTTGGTTCCGTATTTTCTGAGCTCCTCAGCAGTATTCTTTGCGGCATCCTCATTGCTGCGATAACAGAGCAGTACGTCTGCACCCTGCCTGCAGAATTCCCCTGCAACAGCTTTTCCAATCCCTCTGACTCCTCCGGTTATAATTGCGCTTTTTCCTTTCAGCATTGTTTCACCTCTTTTATCCGCTGCTGCTATTGATCTTCCTGTTCAGCCGCGATCATTTCCTTTAATTTGGCTATGGTATCAGACAGTGTCTCGTAATCCTCTATATGCATCGCCACAGCGCCTGGACAGATTTTCTTGACCAGACCGCACAGAGTATTCCCGGGTCCGATTTCGATGAAGGTATGAATTCCTTCCCCATGCATATTCTCTATAGTTTCCTGCCAGTAGACAGGACTTGTTACCTGTTTTGCCATGATATCTGCAAGCCATTCCCCTTCGCTGCCCTGACATCGCTCCATAATATCTCTCCCAGTCACATTGGAAAAGATTTTTGTTGTGGGACGCTTTAATGCTGAGGACAGTAGAAGTTCTTTTAACTTCGGTACTGCGGGTTCCATCATAGGACTATGGAAGGCAGACCCTACGCTCAGAGGAACTGCTTTGATCTGTCCCATCTCTTTGCTCTTTATCTTGAACCGTTCCAGTGCTTCCTTATCCCCTGCCACAACAGTCTGAACAGGAGAATTAAAATTGACGCCTTCCAGAATGCCTGCCTCTCTTGAAGCTTCCACGCAATTCAGGATGTGCGCTCGCTCTCCGAACGCTGCAATCATACCGCCGAGGTTTTCCCCGTCAGCATTTCTTCCTGCATCATTCATCCAGGCGCCTCTGTTTTTCACAATATTGAGGCCCTCTTCAAAGTCTGTTATTGCTCCCCCTGCGGTGAGTGCTGCATATTCTCCGAGACTGAATCCCGCCATGCCCTGCATCTCCAGCCTGTCGAGCAATTCTACCTCAAGCCCGGACAATTCCTCTAAAAATGCTTCGTAAGCCGCAATGGATACGGTGTAAACGCACGGCTGTGTAATGTTGGTCTGTCTCAGAATTTCTTTTGTTGCCTCGAAACACCATTCTTTGATTTCGTCACCGGCAAGTTCAAAAATCCTTCTTGCTTCATTTGAATTATCATACAGGCTTTTACCCATTCCTGAGTATTGTGCCCCTTGCCCTGCAAATAGTAGCCCTATTTTCATATACAGCTGCTGCCTCCTCAAACATTTCTTCGATCATTTCCTTTGCTGTCTGCTCTCTTCCAATGAGACCTGCAATCTGCCCCGACATAACGGAGCCATTCACCACATCACCGTCTTTCACGGCCGCTCTCAGTGCACCTGATCCCAGCTTTTCAATTTCAGCGGGGTCAGCACATCGCTTTTCCATGGAAAGGATTTCTCTGGCCAGTCTGTTTTTCAGTACCCGAACCGGATGCCCGGTGCTCTTGCCCGTTGCCACTGTATCGGAATCCTTGGCCTTCAGAACCATGTCCTTGTAGCTCTGCGCCACGGTACATTCCTTAGCAACCAAAAATCTTGTTCCCAGCTGAACACCCTTGGCTCCAAGCATAAAGGCTGCCGCAATCCCTCTTCCGTCTCCGATTCCTCCTGCTGCGATAACTGGAATTTTTACCGCATCAATCACCTGAGGAAGAAGCGCCATGGTAGTGGCTTCTCCGATATGTCCTCCGCTTTCCAGCCCTTCCGCGATGATTGCATCTGCGCCTACCCGCTCCACCCGGATGGCCAGCGCCACGGATGCTACCACAGGAATCACCTTGATGCCGTGCTCTTTCAGTTTCGGTATATATTTTCCCGGATTTCCGGCTCCCGTGGTAACCACAGGGACACCCTCCTCACAGATCACATCCATGATTGCATCCGTATGCGGATTCATCAGCATTACATTGACACCAAAAGGCTTGTCAGTCATTTCCTTTGTCTTGCGGATTTCGCTTCTCACATAGTCCGCATCCGCATTGCCGCAGGCTACGATTCCAAGGCCTCCGGCATTGCTCACAGCAGATGCAAGGGGAGCATCCGCAATCCAGGCCATCCCGCCCTGAAGAATGGGGTACTCTATTCCAAGCATTTCACATATATTTACCATTTCTTGTTAACTCCTTTATCTGATTGCCTGTTGTTCTTTTATATCTGTTCTACTTCTGTCTGGTCTTTTATCTGTTCTGGTTCTTTCTGTCCTTTTATCATCTATTGAGCTTCCTTTTATTCCTGCGTGCGCGCTTCTTTCAGCGGATCTGCTAGACCGCTTCAAAGAGCACTGCTCCCGCCGTGAGTCCACCGCCGAAGCCTACCAGCATAATTTTATCGCCCGGATCGACCTTGCCGCTCTTCATAAGATCAGCAAGCGCCATGGGAATACTGGCTGCAGATACGTTTCCTGTCGTCTGAATGTTGACCTGGAACTTCTCAAGGGGCTGCTTCATCCGCTGGGCAGCCGCCAAGATGATTCGCATATTTGCCTGATGGGGAACATAGTATTTTACATCGTCTGCCTTGACTCCTGATTTCTGTAAAACTGCATCCATTACTTCTCCGATTGCACCCACAGCAAAGCGGAACACCTGGGTTCCGTTCATCTTTAAAAACATATCATGGTCCTCATCCTCTGAAAATGGAATCTTAATATAATCCATTCCGCAGGTAAGAGAATCTGTTACATCGTCATAATTCTTTACAAAACTGCTGATAATTCCAGTCTTTTCTTCTGAAAGCTCCAAAACTGCACATCCGGCGCCATCACCGAACAAGATGCAAGTCCCTCTGTCTTCCCAGTTGGTGATTCTGCTCAGTCTCTCTACACCTATAACCATTGCCCGCCGAATTCCGTGTGTTTTCATCAAAGCTTCCACGTTCCAAAGACCATAAACAAATCCGCTGCAGGCGGCATTAATATCGTAGGCTATGGCCTGATCCAGTCCAAGGGTTTTTTTCACAAGTGCCCCCATTGACGGAACGAGCATATCTGGTGTAACGGTGGCGACCACCAGCAGTCCGATGGATGATTTATCAATTTCGCCCAAGGCTTCTTTCGCGGCGGCAACGGCCAAATCCAGCCCGCTTTCTTTTGTGGCAACGTGTCGCGCCTCGATTCCGGTTCTGTCTATAATCCACTGATTGTCTGTTTCAACCAGCTCAGCAAGCTTGTTATTATCTACCTTCAATTCCGGCAGAGCCTTGCCGGTACCTATGATTGTGACCCCCAATGTTTACCTCCTTTATTCTGTTGTTTCCAGGTTTGTAGTGAAGCGTTTCCCTAACTAACTGGAAAAACGCCGTAATAGTACCTTGCCAAATTAATCTATAACATTTTGGCCAAGATACTGATGTCATTTCATATTCATAAATTTATTTTGATAGTCAAACTATTTGATAGTATTATAATTTTTAATGAATATTGTGTCAAGTTATTTCCAGCGCCGCCATTCGACACAGCAGACTCCGTCAAAAATCCCATAGGTAAGAATCCCAATCTGTGGTATGATAAATTTGAACGATTTACCGGTGTTTCCGGGAAAGGAGCAACAATGTCTGTAACTACCTCAATTCATGATTTTTTGGTTCAGCACAGAAATAAGGATGCAGTTTCCTTTCACATGCCGGGCCATAAGGGTTCTCACTTATATCGGAGATTTGGGTTCGAAGATTTCCTTAGCGGCATCATGGATTATGACATAACTGAAATCACTGGAGCAGATAACCTGTTTCAAACAGAAGGCGTCATAAAAAGTGTTCAGGATCGTTATGCCGCACTATATGGCTGTAAAAAATCCTATTTGCTGATCAACGGTTCCAGCGGAGGGAACATCGCTGCAATCCTCGCTTCCGTAGGGAAGGGAAAGCAGCTGATCATGGCTCGGAATTGCCATAAATCTGTATTCAATGCTCTGGCGCTGGGCGAAATCAGGCCTGTGTACATCTATCCTGATACCATCAAAGAATTCGGTATTTCAGGAGCAGTCTCTCCTGCCGCCGTGGAACAATCCATTGCAGAAAATCCTGATGCCGAGGCTGTTTTTATTACCAGTCCCAATTATTATGGCATTTGCAGCGATATAAAATCCATCGCGCAGATTGCTCACCGCAGCGGCAAGGTTCTCATTGTTGATGAAGCCCATGGAGCGCACTTGCAATTTTCTGATGCGCTTCCTGACTCCGCATTGCAATCCGGTGCAGATTTGGTCATCAACAGCACCCATAAAACCCTGGCTTCTCTGACGCAAAGTGCAGTTTTACATTGCAATTCCAGTCTGGTGGACCCTTATCTTCTTGAGGATAAGCTGCAATGCATCCAGAGTACAAGTCCATCTTATATTCTGATGGCATCTTTGGATATTAATGTAAAGATCCTGGAAGCGCATAGAAACGAGCTGATGGCAGAGTGGATCAGGAATCTTGATTCTTTTTATCGTCGCATTACAAAGATCCACGGGTTAAAAACTATGGGTCAAATGAAGGATCTTGATTGGACTAAAATCAATTTTAGCCTTGGGGAACTGGGGATATCCGGCGCGCAGCTGGATCATATCCTTATGGAAGAATATAATATTTTCATCGAACTCTTCACAGGCGACTGGGTCATGGCGATGTCGGGAATCGGAAATAGATTCGAAGATTATGACTGTTTGGCATCTGCGCTGGAAGAGATCGTCAGCAAGGCAGCTTTCTATCGCGGTAAGGAGGCTTCCGACTGCAGTAACGTCAGTTCCTGTTGCAGCAGCATAGGGAAAGAAGGCATTGAGAGTAAAACATCAGTGCTAACGCCTCCAAAGCAGGCAAAGATGTTTGAAGTTCCCACTCAGAAAAAGAGAGTAAAGCTGGCTGACTGCGAAGGAATGATCTGCGCAAGCTCCATCATTCCCTATCCGCCGGGAATTCCTCTGATATGCCCCGGCGAGCGCATCGAGGCCGACGCCATCGCATATATCCAGGCGATGAGGGACCTTGGGGAAAAGGTTATCGGCGTGAACGAGCTGGGAGAAGTCATCGTGGGAAATCCCCCTGCTTCAGCCAATGATATGGAAGGATAAAAAGTGGCGTCAGCCACTTTTTTTATCTTCTTCGCAAAATGATCAATTCATTTGAAGTGTAAATGCGTTCGCCCAATGATCGAATTTATGTTTTTATGTTACCAAGTGTCAAATTATGCTAAATTTGCTCCCGAATCA
>JARBUO010000042.1 GCA_029239605.1 Bacillota bacterium
AAAGGCGGATGCGATTATCTTAAATAAAGTCGATTTGATCCCCTATCTTGACTTCGATGAAGAATTCTACATGAAAGGTGTCAGAATTCTGAATAAAGAGGTACCGGTGTTCAAGGTCTCCGGCAAAACCGGAGAGGGCTTTGCAGAAGTTGCCCGATGGATCGAGGAGAAAGCAAGAAATGCAAAGGCGATCACCCATGACCATGACGGGCATGATCACAGCCACGAGCATTCCCATGACCACAGTGATCACACGCACCACCACGATGATCATAAACATAAATGAGGATTGCAACATGTCCTGCAGAAAAACCGTAAAAATCAAAATATGGGGAATCGTACAAGGGGTCGGGTTCCGGCCCTTTGTTGCGAAACTGGCAGACCGCTTTGGCATGGGAGGAGAGGTCCTCAACATCGGCGGTCTTGTTGATATTGTTTTAACAGATACGCAGGAACGAATTGAAGAATTCCTTGATGCGCTGAAAAAGGAAAAGCCACTGCCTGCCGAAATCGTTCATATTCGTATAGAAGACCAAAATCTGCAGGACTTTGACGCATTTACCATACTGGAAAGCGACGAAGGCGATGACGAAGCTGCCATGATTCCGGCGGATCTTTCCATTTGTCCTGACTGCCTTGAGGAACTGAGAACTCCATCAAATCCGCGGTATATGCACCCCTTTATCAGCTGCATGGTCTGCGGACCACGATATACCATCATCGATAAGATCCCATATGATCGGGAGAATACCGCGATGATTGAATTTCCCATGTGCGAATTTTGCCGGGGGGAGTATACCGACCGACAGGATCGGAGATATCATGCCCAAACTGTATCCTGTCATGATTGCGGACCGATGCTTTACTATCGGTTGTCGGGGAGCAATGGAAAGAAACAGGAGGTTCCTGACGAAGCTTCTTCCACGGAAGCCTGTTCCATTGGCATCATCGGAACACAGGCAGATAAGAAAATCATGGATCAGGCCGTTATGCCTGTTTTACTGGCGGCAAACTATATTAATGAAGGCAAGATCATTGCACTGAAGGGTGTAGGCGGCTATAATTTCGTCTGCAGCCCATTTCAGGAAGCCGCGGTACAAAGTTTGCGGCGCCTTAAAGCCAGAGAAGAAAAACCTTTTGCGGTGATGTTCCGCGATATTGCACAAATTAGACAGTATTGTTATTTGAGCAGGGAAGAGGAAACGCTGCTGCAGTCCTCTGCCAAACCCATTGTACTGCTGGAACGGCGCAACGTATCTGCCATAAATCCAGAGCATACAACAGAGGATTTCGGAGAAATCAGCCCTGAGGTCTACAAGACCAGCCGATTCATCGGCGCATTTCTGCCCAGTATGGGTGTCCAGCATATGATCATTGACTTTTGTGGTCCGATCATCGTCACCAGCGCCAATCTTTCCGATATGCCCATCATCAATGAAGATCAGGAGATGTTTGCGCTTCAGGACTCTTTGGGCTGGGAAGAAAACGGAGAAAAGCTGCTTGCAGCAGTATTCTATAATGAAAGAAAAATTCGCATTCGGCTGGATGACTCTGTGGTCAGAGTGATCGATGGTCAGCCTCAAATGATCAGAAGGTCAAAGGGGTATGCGCCGGTGCCTTTATATATCAATGAACGCCTTGGCAAGGAAGAGATGATCCTTGCTGCGGGAGGCCAACTGAAAGCATCGTTTGCCTTGAGCAAGGGTTCTTTCTCTTATGTGAGCCAATACTTCGGGGATTTGGACAGCCGGGAAGCCGGTCTGATTTATGAAGAAAATATTGAACGTATGGCTGAGTTGTTCCGCATCAAACCGAATCTGGCAGTCAGCGATCTTCATCCTCTATACTTCACAACAAATTATGCAGAACGCTATGCGCAAAATCAAGGGATTGATCATATTAAGGTTCAGCATCATCATGCCCATGTGGCTTCTGTAATGGCAGAGCATGATTTGCAAGGGCCGGTAATTGGCGTAAGCTTTGACGGCACCGGATACGGCACCGACGGTGCGATCTGGGGTGGTGAATTCCTGGTCTGCCATGAGGACGGTTTTGAGCGGGCGGCTCATTTGGAATACATCAGGATGCTTGGCGGTGATTCTTCTATGAAGGAGGGATGGAAATCCGCCTTCAGCTATTTATACCATTATCAGAGCCAGGATGATGTTGTGTCCTGCGAAAGCGAGGCTATGGAAGCTTTGCCATGCCAGAGCGAGTCTGTCGAAGCTTTGACCTGTTCCAGCGTGGGAGCTGATGCGCTTCCCTGCCTGAGAGAGCCGGATGATCCCCGCTGGCCCATGGTAAAGGCAGGGCTGCATCATAATATCAATACCATCAACAGCTCCAGCATGGGCAGGCTGTTTGACAGCATCGCCTCATATGTGGGCATCCATGACTTCAATCGATATGAGGGTGAATGTGCCATCATGCTCGAAAATGCAGCTGCCGAGGCCATTCAACAGGAACTGAAGCCATGGGATATGTGCTTTGAGATATTGCAGGAAGAACAAGACGAGAACAAAAAAGGACAAAACGAGAACAACTCAGCAGCAGGAGAGAACTGCCTCATCATCTCGGCAAAGAAAATATACAAACAGATACAGGAGGCACTGGACGCAGGACTTGATAAAAGGTGCATTGCATTGGGATTTCACTTTGCAGTGGCCGATATGATACGTTCCGTCTGCGGCCTGATTCGGCAAACGGCGGGGGTTGAAACTGTCGCACTGACCGGAGGCGTGTTCCAGAATAAGATTCTGATGGAAAAAACCCTGGCGCTTCTGCGAAGCGATGGCTTCTCTGTTTACTACAACGTATCGGTGGGGCCCAACGACGGAGGTGTGTGTTTGGGACAAAACTTCATCGGGATGAAATATTTGACTAGAAAATCGCATAATGATAAGATCGATAGAGAATAGAGAATAGAGAAGGAGTGGATTGGTTTTGAAGAGCAAAGTTGCGGTAATTCCCTGCGACAGCTATGATCAGGGAAAGGTTTCTGAGGCAATTGAAAAGGGAATCGCACTTTTAGGAGGATGGGAATGCTTTGCGCGAAAAGAGGAAAAGCTTTTACTGAAACCCAATCTTCTGAATCGAGCAGAAGCCAATAAGGCGGTTACGACCCATCCCTCAGTCTTCGAGGCTGCGGCAAGAGGCCTTAGAAAAAGCGGCTATGAGCAAATTTCCTATGGAGATTCCCCGGGGCACCCAGGCAGCGTGGAAAAGACAGCCGAAGTCTGCGGTGTAAAGACAATTGCAGACAGCCTCGATATTCCGCTGGCAGATTTCTCCCATGGCAAAACTGTTGAATATACCAGAAACAGAATCACCAGAAGATATGAGCTTTGTCAGGGTGTTTTAGATTCCGATGCAATCATCAATTTATGCAAAATGAAAACCCATCAGTTGGAGCGGATTACCGGCGCAGTAAAAAATCTGTTTGGCTGCGTCTACGGGTTGAATAAAGGCGCTGCCCATGCCAAATATCCGGATGCAGAGAGTTTCGCTCAGATGCTGGTTGATCTAAATCTCCTGCTGAAAGCAAGGCTTCATATAATGGATGCAGTGGTTGCCATGGAAGGCAACGGCCCTGCTTCGGGGAACCCCGTAAAAATGGGGCTGATTCTCATTTCTTCTGATCCGGTGGCACTGGATGCTACCTTTTGCAGATTGGTAGATTTAGACCCGAAATTAGTGCCGACCGTTTATTATGGCGAAGTTTTCGGTTTGGGTCACTGGAAGGAAGAGGAGATTGAAATACTGGGAATCGATAGCCTTGACGATTATAAAAAGCTGGATTTTGATGTGTCAAGAGAACGGAGTAGCCATGGGAAATGGGCAGTCTTTGGTAAGCTGAAGGCTCTGACAAGAAAACCGGTTATCGTTAATAGTCGATGCATTCGCTGCGGTGCCTGTGTCGCAGCATGTCCTGTGGAAGAGAAGGCGGTATTCTTCCCCGAGAAAGGCAAGGGAAGTACGGAAGGAAAGCCGGTACCGGTATATGATTACCGGAAGTGCATCCGTTGCTATTGCTGTCAGGAGATGTGCCCCGAAAAGGCCATCGTCGTAAAGCGAAAACTATTGTAAGTCCAGACAGGACTCTATCACAAATGTTTTTAAAGAATCAAGACGATGAATGTATAATGTTGTTGAATTCATCAGCACTTCACGATTATAAAGGAGAAAAAAGATGTGTATTGCAATACCGGGAAAGATCATTTCCATTGAAGGCCACCGTGCAAAAGCAGATTTCAATGGGAATCTTGTAGATGTCAATGTAGGCCTCATCGATGCGAAGATCGGCGATTATGTGCTGGTCCATGCGGGCTGTGCCATTGAAATTATGGAAAAAGACAGAGCACTGGAACTGATCGAGCTGTTTCATGACCTCGATGAGCTGGCGTAAAAGGAATAAGAGATGAATATTGAACAGATCATCAGCGAGTTAAAAGAATATAAGGGACCAGAGAGAAAGATCATGGAAGTTTGCGGAACCCACACCGCAAGTATTTTCAAAAGCGGCGTAAGAAGCCTGCTTTCCTCCGGCATCAAGCTCATCTCAGGCCCCGGTTGTCCGGTGTGTGTTACACCGGCGGCGTATATTGACCGATGCATCTCGTACGCAATGCTTGAGAATCACATTCTTGTAACATTCGGCGATATGATGAAAGTTCCCGGAACCGCCGGAAGTCTGTCTCAGGCCAAAGGGAACGGTGCAAAGGTGGAATTGATGTATTCCCCTATGGAAATCGTGGACAGGGCAGAAAGAAACCCGGGTACGACGTACGTGATTGCCGGTGTAGGCTTTGAGACCACAGTGCCGGCCTATGCACTTACCATTGAAGAAGCGGTGCGGAGGGGTGTTTCCAACCTGCGGCTGCTGACGGCGCTGAAGACTGTCATGCCAGCCCTTCAATGGATCTGTGAGAATGAGACTGAAATTGACGGCTTTCTCTGTCCAGGGCATGTAAGCGTTATTATCGGAAGCGCGGCTTACGAGGACCTGGCAGAGCAATATCAGAAGCCATTCGTTGTAGCCGGATTTGAACCGGAGCACATTCTGGCAGGGGTCTATGACATCATGCGGCAGCTTCAGACAGCGTCGGGAGTAGAAAAAGGCGTACACAATTTATATAAGAATGCAGTTCGAACAGAGGGAAATAAAAAGGCTATGAGTGTAATCGAACGGTATTTCGAACCAGGTGCAGCTATGTGGAGAGGCCTTGGAATGATTGAGGACTCGGGGCTTTATCTCAGACCGGAGTATGCTGCCTATGATGCGGGAAGCAAGGGTCTTGATCAGGATATTGAGCTGCCCGCGGCATGCCGGTGTGGGGACGTCATCGTCGGGAGAATCAATCCCAATGAATGCCCCATGTTCGGAAAAGCCTGCAATCCCATGAATCCCTATGGTCCTTGCATGGTATCCTCTGAAGGTGCTTGCGGCATCTGGCACCGAAATATCGGAATGCTGTGAAAGGAGAACAAAATGCAGATAAATATGTCCCATGGCAGCGGAGGCAAGGCCTCGGCCGAACTGATGAAAGATATTTTCGGTAAGTATTTTTCCAATGAAACATTAAACAAAATGGAGGATGCAGCGGTGCTGGAACTCCATGGAAAATTTGCATACAGCACCGATTCCTTTGTTGTCACTCCGGTGGTATTTAAGGGAGGAGACATCGGAAAACTGTCGGTTTGCGGAACGGTAAACGACCTTCTGATGATGGGCGCAGAACCCGCCTATTTGACCGCAGGATTCATTTTGGAAGAAGGGCTGGAGCTGTCTTTGCTGGAGGAAATTGTAGCGTCTATGGCGAAAACCGCCGAAGAGGCAGGCGTCAAAATCGTAGCCGGAGACACCAAAGTAGTGGAAGGAAAGGGCGGCTTATTCATCAATACCTCAGGCATCGGCATCATTCCTGAAGGAAGGAATATCGGAGCGGCTAACTGCAGTGAGGGGGACCTTGTGCTTGTATCGGGGACTCTCGGCGACCATCATGCCTGTATCCTGAGTAACAGAATGGGGATTGAAAATCAAATTACAAGCGATTGCGCCTGTTTGAAATCTATTGTTGAGAGACTGCTGGAAAATAATATTCGCGTAAAAACCATGAGGGATGTGACAAGAGGCGGTCTTGGAACCATCCTCAATGAAATCGCGGATGCATCAAACTGTGGTATTGAGATCAAAGAGGATTCCATTCCGGTTCGGCCCGAGGTGAGAAGCTTCTGCGATATTTTGGGCCTGGACCCTGTTTATATGGGAAATGAAGGAAAGCTGATCGCAGTGGTGGCACAGGAGGATGGAGAAAGAGCACTTGCACTGATGAGGGAAACGGAATACGGTCAGGACGCCGCAGTGATTGCAAAGGTTGTCAATGGGAAGGGTGTCTATATGAAGACAAGACTCGGAGGCAGCCGTATCGTCGACGTTCTTTATGGAGAAGGACTGCCAAGAATCTGCTGATTGGAGATTGGTTACGGTCAGATAAAATACTGATAAGTTAATGAAATAAAAAGTCGCTCTGAATTCTTTGAAGTTCAGGGCGACTTTATTGTTTTAATCATGGGTATGATAGAACACCGCGCATGGCGCTGGCGCTTCGCTTACGGATTGTATTCAAATCTAGCCGGAAGCTATTTTGCCAATTAGTCCACTTTGGCAAAACCTTTTGAAAGGTCAGCTTCTTCCGGTTTTACTGCCTTCGTCTTCTTTGATACCTTATAACCAAGGTAAAGGAGAAGGAACAGCGGAATTCCCATATAAGCGATAATGATTCCCAGCCAGTCTACCGTACCGCCAGAGAAGGCATACATACCCTGTCCGATGATTACGATTGCGCAGAGGATCGTTGCCAGGATCGGTCCAAAAGGATACCATTTGGCCTTGAACTTCAGCTCATCAAGGCTGTGACCCTGCGCAAGGAATGCTTTTCTGAATTTATAATGGCTGATTGAAATTCCAAGCCATGCAATGAATCCTGCAAGACCGGATGCGCTTACAAGCCACATGTAAACTGTTCCGTTTCCAGCCAGTGAAGTCAGGAAGCAGAGCGCGCCTACCAATGCAGTTAGAACCAGCGCTGGAACAGGAACACCTCTTTTATTGACGCGCTGGAAGATCTTCGGTGCTTTTCCTTCTACCGCCATAGCATAAAGCATACGGGTAGAAGCGTACATACCGGAGTTTCCGCAGGAAAGTACGGAGGTCAGGATAACTGCGTTCATGATAGAAGCAGCGGCTGCAATTCCCGCTCTTTCAAAGATCAGCGTAAAGGGGCTGATGGCGATATCCGTAACATCTCCGGAAGAGGAGAGCAGATTCGGATCGTTATAGGGGAGAATAAAGCCAACAACGATAATTGCGCCAATGTAGAAGATCAGAATACGCCAGAAAACTGTTTTAATCGCTTTTGGCACATTCGTTTCAGGATCTTCCGTCTCACCGGCAGCAACACCCACCAGTTCCGTTCCCTGGAATGAGAATCCTGCGATCATAAAGATATTGATGATTGCCATCATGCCGCCAGCAAAGGGAGCGTCACCTACAGTCCAATTTTCAAAGCCTGTGGAGTGTCCGCCGATGATACCAACGATCATCATTAAACCAACGACAAGGAAGATAATAATGGTCACGACCTTAATTCCCGCAAACCAGAATTCACTTTCTCCGTACATCTTCGCGGAGAAGAAGTTTAACAGGAAGAGTATTGCCAGGAACAGCGCGCTCCACATCAGAGAGCTGGTTTCAGGCAACCAGAATTTCATTACAAGAGATCCGGCAGCAAGCTCGGCGGCCACAGTGATCGCCCAGTTGTACCAATAGTTCCAACCCAGCGCGAAGCCTAAAGCCGGGTCTACGAATTTTGTAGCGTAGGTTTCAAATGCACCGGAAACGGGCATATAGGTTGACATTTCACCTAAGCTGGTCATTAAGAAATAAACCATAACACCGATTACACCGTAAGCGAGCAGTGCGCCGCCCGGTCCGGCTTCGCTGAGAGATCCGCCAAGTGCTACGAACAGACCGGTACCAATGGCGCCGCCGATTGCGATCATGTTCATGTGTCTTGCTTTCAGACCTCTGTGGAGTTCATTTTGTCCTTGAGAACTCATTAAGAAACACCTCTTTCCAAAAAAACTTTAGATTAAATAAAGACAGCATCGGCAACCGATGCCGGGAACTTTGGACATAAAGGTTCCTTCTTATTTATATACCAAAGAGTGAAAAAGGCCAATGGCACTCCAGTATTATTTTGTGGTAATCTGTTGAAATGTGTTGGTTTAAGTGGGATATTCCCGAAGAAAACAGATCAATTCAACTCTGTTCTTAACATCGAGTTTCCGAAAAAGATTATAGATATGGTGCTTGACCGTATTTTGAGAAATGAAAAGCTCATCAGCAATTTCAGCATTATTGTACCCCTTGCAAACGAATTCCATCACTTCTTTTTCCCTGGGGGTCAGATTGTATTGCGTTGAAACCAATTCCACCTCGCAGGGGGTATCTTTCTCTGAACTGCAGGCACTTTTTTCTGAATTGCTGGCACCTTTTTCTGAATTGTTGGCACCTTTCTCTGTGCTGACGGTAAATTGTTCACAGCTGCTTTCTGGTTCAGCCGCAACAGCATCAAAAGTCACAGTCAGCTCCTTTGCTTTGTCAAAAGTCGCAGTCAGCTCCTTTGCACAAGCAGTATCAAAAGTCGCAGTCAGCTCCTTTGCACGAGCAGTATCAAAAGTCGCAGCAGGTTCTTCTGAGGTTAAGGAATTAGCCTGTTCTTGTGGAATCCCACTGTCAGGAGCATCTGTTTTGAATGCGGGTTGATTCATGTTCAGTATTGTTGCAAAGTCGTTGAAATATACGTAAATAAGCGTGATCAAATTGGTGAAAAGAAGAAAGAATGCTGTGGCATTGAACGGATCAAGCTGCCAGGGCTGAGAGGTAGAAATACCGCCGAAAAGCCGTGCATAATGAACTACTTCCCAGCTTGCGTAAACAATTAATGCGAAACTGATTCCGCAGATATAGAGGCTGGAAAGCTTACTTTTTGCCTGAGGATACCCCTGTATGGCAAATAAACATACCACAAGAAGCGAAAGAATGCAGAAAAGAATATCAAGCAGTAGAAATAGAAACTTACCGCTGATATTTGCGATTTCAAAATTAACCTCAAACAGATCTCCGGCAACTAAAAGCCAGATGCTGATATAGCACAGGCAGCCGTAATTTACGATTTTTTTAATGAAGCGGAGTTTTGAGCCGTTAACCAAGGTATCCAGGTAATTAATCCAATAAAAAAGAAAGCAGGCCCAAAGCAGATAATCCAGTATGCGGATAACAGTGGTTTCGGGTCGCAAAAATATGATGTATTGGCTGTAGAAGGTAAAAAAACTTATAAATCCGATGAGCAGGGTACAGATCATGAATTTTCGAAGTTCTAAACGTTCTTTGGACCTTTGAAGCAGCTTGTTCTTTGAGATTATCCAGTAGAGAAAATTACCAAACATACCCAAAAAACTTGCGAAAATATATATTAAAACTAAAATATGGCGCAGCATAATTGACAACCTCCGAATGACCTGATTATATTATCATATTTTGATAGGAAAATCCAACGAATATGACAATTTCGGAGAGAATTTCGTCAAAGAATAAAACAGCCAAAAAAACGGCTGCAAACTATTCTGAAAGATCCTGAACCAGGATTTTTCAAAGTATTCTGCAACCGAAGATCTTTGATCATGAGTTTTGATAAAAGTTGGTACTTTATTTTTCAGTATTTTTAGAGATTGGCACCTTATCTCTCTGATATTGGAATCTTATCTCACAGGGATTGGGACCTTATCTCATAGGGATTAGAACCTTATCTTTCCGATAGCGGTACATAGCCCAAATGGGGCTGAACACATTTATATGCCGGGCGCATGATTTTGCCTGCTGCGGAAAGCTCTTCAATTCTGTGCGCGCACCAGCCGGACAGCCTGGAGCAGGCAAAGATCGGGGTGGCGATATCAATGGGGATGTTCAGTGCATTGTAGACAAATCCGGAATAGAGGTCCACATTGGCCGGCATGGGCTTACTAGTCCCTTTGGCTTCCATAAAGAGGATGGGAGCTCTGTGTTCGATGAAATCATAAAGCATGAAATCATCCAAAAGATCCTTGTCTTCCGCAAGCTTCTTTGCCATCTTCTTAAGAAGAGTCGCTCTCGGGTCGGAGACAGTATAGACCGCATGACCAAGACCGTAAATCAGCCCCGAGCCGTCATTTGCTTCTCCCTTAAGGATTTTAACCAGATAGTTCTCTACTTCTTTATAATTGGTGATATCCTTGATGTTGGCTTTAATATCGGCCATCATCTCCAGTACTTCCACGTTGGCGCCGCCGTGCTTTGGTCCCTTCAGGGAACCAACCGCCGCTGCGATGGCGGAATACGTATCCGTTGCAGTGGAAGATACCACATGGGTAGTGAAAGAAGAGTTGTTTCCTCCGCCGTGCTCCGCATGGAGAATCATGGAGATATCAAGCAGCTTCGCTTCAATATCTGTATACTCACCCATGGGACGCATCAGTCTCAGGATGTTCTCAGCAGTGGAGAGCTTTGGATCAGGATAATGGATATGAAGGCTCTGGTTGTCGTAATAGGAGCGCTTCGCCTGATATCCGTAAGCAATGAGAGACGGAAAATAGCCGATCAGATTGATGGATTGACGCAATACATTTTCCACCGAAACATCGTCGGGATTTTCGTCGTAGGAATAAAGTGCAAGAACGCTTCTTGCAAGTTTATTCATTACGTTTTTGCTTGGAGCTGTCAGAATCATGTCTCTGGCAAAACCCAGGGGAAGCTCACGCTTCATACCGACTACCTTCCTGAAATCCTCAAGCTGCTGTTTGTTCGGCAGCTCACCGAAAAGAAGGAGATAGCTGGTTTCCTCATATCCGAAGCGATCGTCTGCCAGACAGCTGTTTACAATATCTTCGACATCAATACCACGGTAAAACAGCTTTCCGTCAATTGCTACCTTTTCTTTCTTATCGTTGACCTCGTAACCTTGAACGTCACCGATTCTGGTCAGGCCAACAACAACACCTGCTCCATTGGAGTCACGAAGTCCGCGCTTTACATCATACTTACCGTACAGAGAACCGTCTATGGCATTTGCGCCGGCCAGATGGTCTGCCATGGTTTGCACGAAAGACTTCTCCAATTGCTGGTTCATAGCGGCTTCATAGGGATTGGTTACCAAAACGGTTTCGTTGTAATTATTATTTTTTGAATTTTTCTTTTCTATCAAAGAGATACACCCCCCGTCAAATAGCCTTTCCTAAGTAATAAAAATAATGATCTTGGAGTAATAAAAGAGTAATAAAAAAATGATTTTGTCTGCATTTCAACAAAAGTCTACTGCCAAAAGACATTGCTTCATGCTTCCAGAAATAAAAAATGACACTGTTTGCATTGTACAGCATCACCAAAGAGTACACAAAATATTAGCGCTGGAATTCCAATACTAGGAAGGGATTCCCGATATAAGTCCGCCGACAATTTACCTTGTCGGAAGGAATTTCGGTTCGTCTAAAATCCGGAATTTCATTCCAATGCTACCGGACAGCTGGTATGTAAACACGGGCAGGCGTCCAGCATTCTCTGCATCCGATGCTGAACCGGACTGCGTTGCATGCTGCCTGGTGAATATTTACTGCATAAATAGTCAGGTGCGCAAATTGGGCGAGCTAATAAGGGTAACATTCTATTTTACCCGGTGACTCTTCAATGCTTACGAGATTAGCTGACGGGTTCGGGCTGAAGAGCTGCCCTACCGGTTGCCCGGATACACCCCAATGTTGGTTCTCCCGCTCCGGTTGCCCGGATTCAGCAGATTTACTGTTTGTATTAATAGATTATAATACAGTCAAGAATAAATAACAAGATGGGTTTCGGAATATTTTTTGCGAAAAGGAACAAATGTTCTTATTTAAGTTGTAAAATTTCGGGGTATATGATATACTATTGTAGAAAATCTGACCGGAAAGAAAAACAGAAAAGGATAAATATTCCATAATATCAGCAGCATGGACAGATGGATAAGATAAATAATTATACAGGACGGATCACGAAATGAATCATGAAATGAATCGATTTAAGCTTGTTTCTGAATACAAGATGATGGGAGATCAGCCTCAGGCGGTAGAGCAGCTTACGGAAGGCATTCTGAACGGAGAGAAACACCAGACCCTACTGGGGGTTACCGGGTCAGGCAAGACCTTCACCATGGCAAACGTCATCGAAAGGGTTCAGCGCCCGACGCTTATCATTTCCCACAACAAAACGCTTGCCGCGCAGCTTTGCGGTGAATTTAAAGAATTTTTCCCGGAAAACGCCGTGGAATATTTTGTGAGTTATTACGACTACTATCAGCCTGAGGCTTACGTGCCATCGACGGATACCTATATTGAAAAGGATTCGGACATCAACGACGAGATCGAAAAACTGCGCCACTCAGCGACGGCAGCACTGGCAGAACGCCGGGACGTCATCATCGTTGCCAGTGTTTCCTGCATCTACGGGCTGGGAAGCCCGGTGGACTACGAAAATCAGGTGCTCTCCTTGAGACCTGGTATGGAAAAGAGCCGGCATGATATTCTGCGGAAGCTTGTGGATATACAGTACACCCGCAATGATATGGGCTTCACGAGAAGTACCTTTCGGGTTCGGGGCGACATCATCGATATCTATCCCGCAGGCGCGGAAAACGCTGTCCGTGTAGAGCTTTTCGGCGATGAGATCGAAGTGATCAAGGAGCTCAATCCAGTCACTGGAGAAATCATGGGCGTAAGAAATCATGTATCTATTTTCCCGGCTTCCCACTATGTCACCTCAAAGGAAAACATGGAGCGTGCTGTGATTTCCGTGGAAGCGGAACTGGAAGAACGGGTAAAATGGTTTAAGGACAGAGGAAAGCTCGTTGAAGCACAGCGTATCGAACAGCGCACAAGATATGATATGGAAATGCTCAGAGAAGTTGGAAGCTGCAAGGGCATTGAAAACTATTCGAGGCATATCAACGGGCTTATGCCGGGAAACCGGCCTTATACTCTCATTGACTATTTTCCGAAAGATTTCCTGATCATCATCGACGAATCCCACGTCATGCTGCCTCAGCTTAGAGCAATGTATGCAGGAGACCGTTCCAGAAAGTCGTCTCTGGTAGACTATGGATTCCGTCTGCCTTCGGCCTTGGATAATAGACCTCTTGAGTTTAAGGAGTTCCAGGAGCTAGTCAATCAGATCGTCTATGTAAGTGCTACGCCAGCGGCCTATGAAAAAGAGCAGAGCAACCATGTGGTTGCCCAGCAGGTCATTCGTCCTACGGGACTTTTAGATCCCGTCATCGAAGTCAGGAAGACAGAAGGCCAGATTGATGATCTCATAGGAGAGATCAATAAGGTGACCGAAAAGGGAGAAAAGGTCCTGGTGACCACCCTGACGAAAAAAATGTCAGAGAGCCTTACGGATTATCTCAAGAACGTCGGCATCAAAGTAAGGTATCTTCACTCAGAAATCGATACGCTGGAACGAATGGAAATTCTGAGGGATCTGAGACTTGGCGTCTTCGATGTGCTGGTAGGGATCAATCTGCTGCGGGAAGGACTCGATCTTCCGGAGGTGTCCCTTGTGGCCATTCTGGATGCGGACAAACAGGGCTTTCTGCGTACGGAGACCTCACTCATTCAGACCATCGGCCGTGCAGCCAGAAATGTTAACGGAAAAGTTATCATGTATGCTGACGGAATCAGTGAAGCCATGGAAAAATCCATTTCGGAAACGGAGCGGAGAAGGAAGATCCAACAGGAATATAACGAACAGAACGGCATTACGCCGAAGACTATAGAAAAGGCGGTCCGCGCAGTAATTGAAGCTACAAGAGTGGCTGAAGAAAGCGATGAGTACTATCAGGGCAGAAGTGCGCTGGAACTCACCAAAAAGGAGTTGGCGGACTATATCAAGAAGATGGAAAAAGAAATGAAGGAAGCTGCCTCTAACCTGCAGTTTGAGCGTGCAGCTGAACTGAGAGACAGGATCATGGACTTTAAACTGCGCTTGTAGGTGAGAATTGGAATTGCTTCTGAAACCGCGCCTTTCAGATGGATTCATCAAAGATTGCAGACGGTTTCAGGTTTGGTAATTGGCTTTACGGTTCTTCCGCAATTCCAAACCATACCAGAGAAATGAAACTTACTTGGAGGAAAGAATGACAAAAAATATTGTTGTGAAAGGTGCCAATGAGCACAATTTAAAAAATATAGATGTGGTGATCCCAAGGGATAAGATGGTAGTCCTAACCGGACTGAGCGGATCCGGGAAGTCTTCCCTTGCGTTTGACACCATCTATGCCGAGGGTCAGAGAAGATATGTGGAAAGTCTGTCGTCCTATGCGAGACAGTTCCTGGGACAGATGGAAAAGCCGGATGTGGAGTACATTGAGGGCTTATCCCCAGCCATTTCCATCGATCAGAAGACCACCAGCAAGAACCCCCGTTCCACAGTGGGAACCGTGACGGAAATTCATGACTATCTGAGACTGATGTATGCCAGAATTGGTGTGCCCCATTGTCCTGTCTGCGGCAAGGAAATCACCAGTCAGTCCGTGGATCAGATTGTGGACAGCCTGATGGATTATCCTGAAGGAACAAAGGTTACCGTGTTGGCACCGGTAATCAGAGAACGGAAAGGGGAGCATGAAAAGGTCCTCGAGCGAATCAGAAAAGAAGGGTTTACCAGGGTGCGGGTGGACGGAGAGATCCTTTCTCTCAACGAAGAACCCATCAAGCTGGAAAAGACCTATAAACATACCATTGAAATTGTCGTAGACCGCATCGTTGTCAAGGAGGGCAGCGAGGGGCGGCTTGCCGAGTCCGTGGAACTGGCGCTGAACCACGGAGAAGGGCTTGTGGTTGGATTGGTTCAAAAGAATGGAGAGCCAAACGGAGAGGACAGACTCTACAGCACCAAGCTTGCCTGCCCGGACCACGGTATCAGCATCGAAGAACTGGAACCGAGAATGTTTTCTTTCAACAGTCCTTTTGGAGCTTGCCCGTCCTGTAATGGCCTTGGCTTTATTCAGAAAATCGATCCGGATCTGATCATATCGGATAAGAATATAAGCATTGATGAGGGTGCTCTGGGAGACGTGTTTTCCTCCATGGAATTCGGAACCTTTTACAGACAGATGATCGAAGCCCTTGCAAAGGATCACAATGTGGATCTTTCCACCCCTTACAACAAACTGCCTGTAAAATTTAAGAATGAACTGCTTTACGGCACAAAAGGAAGAAATCTGCAGTACTTCTACGAAAGCAGAAGCAATGGCTCTCAGTCTTACCGGAACCATCCGTTCGAAGGCGTCATCAATAATCTGGAACGCAGATATCAGGAGACCAACTCCGAATACATCAAGGAAAAAATGGAACAGTACATGAGTCTGATTCCCTGTGATGCCTGCGAGGGAAAGCGGCTCAAGCCTGAGGTTCTTGCGGTAACGGTTGCAGGTAAGAACATAGCCGAGCTGTCTTCTCTGTCCATCAGAGAAGCGCTGAAATTTATCAACAGCTTTCAGCTTAGCGCAAAGGATGAAATCATTGCGCACCAGATCGTCAAGGAAATCAAAGCAAGACTTACGTTCCTCATCGACGTTGGGTTGGATTACCTTTCTCTGTCGCGTTCGTCAGGAACGCTGTCCGGCGGGGAATCCCAGCGAATCCGGCTGGCAACTCAAATTGGCTCCAGCCTTGTCGGCGTTCTCTATATTTTGGATGAACCAAGCATCGGACTTCACCAGAAGGACAATGAAAAACTGCTGAAGACCTTAAGAAATCTCACAGATCTGGGCAACACGCTGATCATCGTAGAACACGATGAGGATACGATGTTTGCAGCGGATCATATCATTGACATCGGACCCGGTGCAGGCGTAAACGGCGGACATGTCATCGCAGAGGGCGATGTGAAGGCCATCATGGAATGCAAAGAGTCCATCACAGGACAGTACCTGACAGGCGAAAAGAAAATTGAGGTTCCGGATGAAAGAAGACCCGGCAACGGCAAATTTATCAAAGTGATTGGCGCTACAGAAAATAATCTGCGGAATGTGGACGTCAGTTTCCCCCTTGGAAAATTTGTCTGCGTTACCGGTGTTTCCGGTTCCGGAAAGAGCAGTCTGGTCAACGAAATCTTATATAAGACCCTTGCGTCGGAAATTAACCGGGCAAAGACTAAGCCGGGGAAATGTGAAAATATCGAAGGAATCGACAACATCGACAAGGTCATCGACATCGATCAGTCCCCAATCGGACGTACGCCCAGATCAAATCCCGCAACCTATACCGGAGTGTTCACCCATATTCGGGACCTGTTTGCTCAGCTTCCTGAGGCGAAACTCAGAGGGTACAGCAAGGGCAGATTCAGCTTCAATGTAAAGGGCGGACGCTGTGAAGCCTGCAGCGGAGACGGCATTATCAAAATAGAGATGCACTTCCTGCCGGATGTTTATGTACCCTGTGAAGTTTGCAAGGGAAAACGGTATAATCGAGAGACTCTGGAAGTAAAATACAAAGGAAAAAGCATTTTCGATGTGCTGGACATGAATGTTACCGAAGCACTGGAGTTCTTCAAAAACATTCCGTCCATTCAAAGACAGCTTGAAACACTGGAAGAGGTAGGTCTGGGTTACATTAAGCTTGGACAGCCTTCTACGCAGCTGTCCGGGGGAGAAGCGCAGAGAATCAAACTTGCTTCAGAGCTTTCCAAGCGCAGCACTGGAAAGACTATGTATATTTTGGACGAGCCAACTACAGGGTTGCATTTTGCAGATGTAGACAAGCTGATTCAAGTATTGAACCGACTTGTTGAAGCAGGAAACACCGTGGTAGTCATTGAGCATAACCTGGACGTAATCAAGACAGCGGATCATATCATAGACCTTGGACCTGACGGCGGTGACAGAGGGGGCATGATCATCGGTGAGGGAAGTCCTGAAGACATCGCTGAGATAGAAAAATCTTATACCGGAGAATTTTTAAAAAAAGTTTTACGATAACAGATTTTTGTGATAAAATACAATATTAATTACAATAGCATCGGTTGGCAGGAAATGCCAAGGCAACCGATGCTGGCATTGGCAGAGACAGTTTGCCTATCAGCTGATGGGTTTCGGTACAAAGCAAAAGATTTCAAAGATCCGGTATTGAATCGGTGGTGAAAGATTGAAGCAGCAGCAAAAGACCATGTACCTTTTGATGACCTTACTGATGTTTGCATGGGGACTGGAATATATCTTTGCAAAACAGGCATTGGCCGTCATGGAATCGCTTACGCTGGTATTTATAAAATACAGCATCGGTTTTGTAGTTGTGCTGTTAATAAAACTAAAGACGGAAGGCAGGAAGCTTTTTTGCAAGAAAGATATTCCCCTCTTCCTTCTTTGTGCTATCTTCGGAGAGATCGGTTATTTTTATCTGGAATATTCAGCAATGGACTATCTGCCGGTATCTCTTATCACAATCGTATTAGCCTTTGTTCCCGCTCTTTCCATCATAATTGAGCGGGTAATTTATAAAAGGAAACCGACAAAGAAGATGAATCTTGGTATTCTCTTCTGCATCGCTGGTATTATTCTGGTCATTGGTGTGGACTACCGCATCCTGTTTCAGGGAAGGATACTGGGATACCTGTTGGCTTTTGGCGCGGTGTTTAGCTGGAACCTCTATAACTTCCTGACCGCGTCGCTTCACGAACGCTATAGCAGCGCAACGCTGACCT
Source organism: Bacillota bacterium (assembly GCA_029239605.1). Lineage (GTDB taxonomy): Bacteria > Bacillota > Clostridia > Peptostreptococcales > Anaerovoracaceae > Anoxybacterium. Next base: position 17,825 of record JARBUO010000042.1, read on the forward strand.
TGAATCAGCTGATTTGTACAATTTTGCTGGTTTGGCCGTATGCGCTGTCCCACTTGCCCGATCCGGGTGCCGTGTCCATGGGAGTCGTGGGCGGAATCCTGTATCTGGGAACCCTGAGCACCGGGATTGGATTTATTATTCAGGTAAGGTCATTACATATTCTGGGCCCTACAGTGACAGCAATATTTTCCAACTTCCTGCCGGTTACAACAACCCTTTTTGGATGGCTGATTTTAAAGGAAACCATATTGCCGGTCCAAGTGTTGGGAGGAGCAATCGTAATTGCTGCGGGATACATCGTAATAAAGGAAAAAGGACGAGCGGAGGAGTTAACCGATGATAGAGAATCATAATATGACCTTGCTGACTGATTTTTATGAACTGACCATGGCCAACGGCTATTTTGAAACCGGGATGGCCGATGACATTGCTTTTTTTGACCTCTTTTTCAGAAAGATTCCCGACGGCGGAGGTTTTGCCATTATGGCAGGATTGGACCAGCTGATCGGATATCTTAAAAATCTCAAATTTGATGACCGGGATATGGAGTATTTGAGAGAGAAAAACATGTTCAGTGAAGGCTTTTTGAATTATCTGAAAGATTTTAAATTTGAATGTGATGTCTGGGCAGTTCCCGAAGGAACTCCCGTATTTCCGGGAGAACCGCTGGTTACTGTAAGAGGACCTGTGATTCAGGCACAATTTGTAGAAACCATTATGCTTCTTGCAATCAATCATCAGAGTCTGATTGCAACAAAAGCAAACCGCATTGTGCGGGCGGCCCAGGGCCGCAGTGTCATGGAATTCGGTACCAGACGGGCCCACGGTGGTTCCGGTGCGGTACACGGAGCAAGAGCGGCCTATATCGGCGGCTGCATTGGAACAGCCTGCGCGGTAGCAGAAAGGGATTTTAAAGTTCCTGCCATGGGGACCATGGCGCACAGCTGGGTTCAGATGTTTCCCAGCGAATATGAGGCCTTCAAGGCATATGCTGAGGTTTATCCCGACAACTGCACCCTCCTGGTGGACACCTATAATGTCCTGAAATCAGGGATACCCAATGCTATTAAAGTTTTTAAAGAAATGAAACCGCAGAAAATGGGGATTCGTATTGACAGCGGGGATGTGACCTATCTTACAAAAAAGGCCAGAGCTATGCTGGATAAGGCGGGCCTTAAGGAATGCTCCATCGTCGTTTCAAACTCCCTTGACGAATATATTATCCGAGACGTTATCGGCCAGGGTGCATGCATCGATTCCTTCGGTGTGGGAGAGAGGCTCATTACCTCTAAATCCGAACCGGTATTCGGCGGCGTTTACAAGCTGGCAGCACTGGAAAAGGACGGTGTCCTGATTCCTAAGATGAAGATCAGCGAGAATGTGGAGAAGATTACAGATCCGGGATTTAAGACGGTATACCGATTGTTTGATAAAGATACCGATAAAGCCATTGCTGACGTAATTACCCTTGATCATGAGAGTATCCCCGAGGGAAGCGAGTATGAAATCTTCGATCCCAAGGTGATATGGAAGCGCAAAAAGGTATCCAACTTCTACGCGAAAAACCTGAGGGTACCGATTTTCCTCAAAGGGGTTTGTGTCTATGAATCCCCTGATATCGATGCCATCAGAGATTACTGCAAAGAGCAGATCGATACCCTCTGGGAGGAGATCCTTCGTTTTGAGAATCCCCACGAGTATTATGTTGATCTGTCAAAGGAACTGTGGGAATTGAAGACAAAACTCATTGAGGAGTACCAAAAATAGAACTATGTAGCAAACAGGCAAAAGCCTGAACAGATAGAAAAGGATGGGTGATTGAAATGAACTACGATTTTAAAGTAACCAAAACGCTAACTCCAAAGCAAAAGCCGGACCCGGACACGCTGGAATTCGGAAAAGTCTTTTCCGACCACATGTTTGTCATGAATTATACCGAGGGCAAAGGCTGGCATGACGGCAGAATTGTGCCGTATGCACCGATTACTTTGGAGCCGGCTGCGGCGGTGCTTCATTACGCCCAGGAAATGTTTGAAGGACTCAAGGCCTATAAAACAAAGGAAGGAAAAATCCTTCTGTTCCGTCCGGATATGAATGCAAAACGAACAACGAGTACAAATGACAGAATCTGTATTCCAGCTCTTGATGAAGAGCTTTTTGTAGAAGCCATCAAAGCGGTTGTACGGGTTGACGCTGACTGGGTGCCGGAAAAGGAAGGAACGTCTCTTTATATCAGACCTTTTATCATTGCAACAGAGCCCTTCCTGGGAGTCCGTTCTGCGAAAGAATACCTGTTTATGGTGATCCTTTCTCCAGTAGGCCCATATTACAAGGGTGGCCTCGCTCCTACGAAGATCTTTGTAGAAGATGAATATGTGAGAGCAGCCCATGGCGGTACCGGCTACAGCAAAATCGGAGGCAACTATGTTGCAGGCCTCAAATCTCAGGAAAAAGCCCACGACAGGGGATATTCCCAGGTGCTCTGGCTCGACGGAGCTGAGAGAAAGTATGTGGAAGAAATCGGAACCTCAAATGCATTTTTCGTCATCGACGGAGAAGTAATTACAGCGCCGCTGGAAGGTACAATTCTCCCGGGGATCACGAGAGATTCCGTGATCCATCTGCTGAAGGACTGGGGCATTGAAGTTTCCGAACGGAGACTTACCATTGATGAAGTCTATCAGGCCTATGACAGCGGCAAGCTGTCGGAGGTATTCGCTTCAGGTACCGCTGCAGTAATTTCTCCGGTGGGAGAACTTTGCTGGAAAGAACGGAAAATTCTGATCAATGACGGTGAAATCGGTGAGCTTTCCCAGAAGCTTTATGATGTGCTTTCGGGGATACAGCTTGGTAATGTTGAGGATAAATTCGGATGGACAGTTGAAGTTTAGTCTGGACGAAAGTGTTCAGCCTCAACGGAGATATAGGAGGCATAAGCATGATAACAGGAGCAGAAGCCATTGTAAGATGTTTGGAAAATGAAGGGGTAGAGTACATATTCGGATACCCCGGGGCAACGGTTTGCCCGCTATATGATAAACTGACGAAATCATCAATCAAGCATATTTTGGTACGTCATGAACAGCATGCAGGACACGAAGCCAGTGGTTATGCTCGCATTAAAAAGAGACCCGGAGTCTGTATGACAACATCCGGTCCCGGTGCAACCAATCTGATTACTGCCCTGGCAACGGCTTATATGGACAGCGTACCTCTTGTGGCCTTTACCGGTCAGGTTTCCAGCGAGCTTTTGGGAAGAGACGTATTCCAGGAGGCGGACATTACCGGTGCTGCCGAGCCCTTTACCAAGTACAGCTATCTGGTGAAAAATGCCGCAGATCTTCCCCGGATTATCAAGGAGGCGTTTCACATCGCTTCCACAGGAAGACCGGGGCCGGTTCTCATTGATATCCCTGTCAATGTCCAGACTGATAAATTAGATTTTTATCAGCCCGAAGCAGTGGATCTGAGAGGCTATAAACCAACCATTAAAGGCCATGCAGGACAGATCAAAAGGGTACTTAGAGCAATCAACAATGCCCAGCGGCCTGTGATCTGTGTAGGCGGAGGAATTTTCGCTGCAGAGGGACAAAAAGAACTGCAGCAATTCTGTGAAAGCATCAACATTCCTGTTGTTTCAACCATGATGGGTATCGGTGCCATTCCAACCGCACATCCTCTCTATATGGGTATGCTGGGGATGCACGGAAAATCCATCGCCAATCGTGCCATCATCGATTCGGATCTGCTGATTATTATCGGTGCAAGAGTATCCGACCGTGCGGTTCTGCTGCCAGCCAATGTCAGCAAGAATACGAAAATCGTTCATATTGATATTGATCCGGCGGAAATCGGGAAGAATCTTGATACGTTTATCCCTGTGGTAGGAGATGCGAAAGAAATTCTCAGACAGGTGATGGAGGAAGAGCCCGAGAAAAAATCCGTCGAATGGACGGACGCACTGAAGGCAGCGCGGGAAATGCTGACCCTTGACTATGAACCCCGAAAAGCGGGAATTAATCCAAAGGCATTTGTTCATCTCTTATCCAGAACCCTTCCGGATGATCATATCTACTGCGCCGATGTGGGGCAGAACCAAATATGGTCTGCAGGAAACTGTGAGGTAAGAACCGGCAGGTTTTTGACTTCAGGAGGTATGGGGACAATGGGATATTCCATCCCAGCAGCAATAGGAGCGAAGCTGGCTGCTCCGGACAGAGCCGTAGTAGCGGTATGCGGAGACGGTTCCTTCCAAATGCAGATGATGGAACTGGCTACGATCTGCCAGAATAACGTGGATGTTAAGATCGTTGTAATGAAAAATAATAAACTCGGACTTGTTAAGGAAATCCAAAGGAAATCCTATAAAAATAACGAAAGTGCAGTAGATCTCACCGGGAGCCCGGACATTGTGGCCATTGCAGCTGCTTACGGCATTCCCGGACGACGTATCGACAGCATGGATGCCGCGGAAGAAGCCATTGCCCAGATGCTTGGCAATAAAGGGGTGTATCTGCTGGAATGCGTTGTTGATGAAAACGAACCGTCAATGTGATGCGAATCCATGTAATATGAAAACTGGAGGATAAATTATGAAGCACGTGTTATCCGCACTGGTAAACAATACCCCGGGTGTCACCAGCAGAGTATCGAGCTTATTCCGAAGAAGAGGCTATAACATTGACTCCTTTATCGGAAGTTCCACAGAAGATGAGCGGTTTTCCAGACTGACCATCGTCGTGCGTGGTGATGATATCGTGATTGCCCAGGTAATCAGTCAGTTGGAAAAGCTCGAGGATATTATCTCCATCGAGGATATTCAGCAGGAAAGCATGATCAGCAAGATACTCTTGTTTATGAAAGTGAAGGCGGATGTCAACGACCGCGTAGGCATTATCGTGGTTGCAAACGCGTGCAATGCCAGAGTCATTGAAATGAGTAAGGACTACTTGATTCTTGAAGCATTGGATACGGAAGACAGAATTACCGAGATGATAGAAATCTTCAAGCCTTACGGAATTATTGAGCTGGTAAAAACCGGCGTAGTCGCAATGAAGAGGTAATGATTATGAAGCACACAATATCAGTATTAGTAGAAAATAAGGCAGGAGTCCTGGCCAGAATTTCAGGCCTCTTTGCCAGAAGAGGTTTTAACATTGACAGCTTAGCAGTGGGAACCACAGAGGATAAAAATATCTCCCGAATTACCCTGCTGGTAGACGGGGACGATTACATCGCAGAGCAGGTTACAAAGCAGCTCAACAAGCAGATTGATGTGATCAAGGTCAGAAAGCTGGATCAGGAAGAGATCACCCGAAGAGAACTTGTGCTGGTGAAGGTAAAAATGTCTGCAGATCAGCGAGGTGAGATTATTGACATCGTCAAGATTATGCAGGGGGAAATCGTTGATATTTCACACACCACACTGACTGTGGAAATGAGCGATAAGCCGGAAAAAATTGATCTGCTTATCGACCTCCTGTCACCATACAACATCGTCGAGGTTGCGAGAACCGGAACCATTGCGCTGCAAAAAGGGGCCGCCATCGTCTAATGAAAGAGGCTGCCATTTTTTAAAGATGGGGTTGCCTGATCAGATATCTGAGAAAATCTATGTTTTAATTTGAAAGGGATACGATTTACCACTGACTCAGATCTTTCTCTGAGTCAGTTTTTTTGTGTTTATCCGGGCAAAGGACGTCTGGATGGAAGTAACTGGAGGTGTATTACTAATGTTAGAATTTCATACCCATACTTACCGATGTAAGCATGCGGAGGGCGATATTCCAGATCTGGCCCGTCAGGCAGAGAAAGCAGGCTATACGGTCCTGGGAATCTCAGACCATGCCCCGCTGCCAAAAGATCAAAATATCGAAATCAGAATGAGCCTCGATGAGGTGGAGAATTATACAGAGGTATTCTATGAAGCAAAGGCTGCTCATCCCGGGATTAAGATGCTGCTTGGCATGGAAAGCGAATATTTCAAAGAATATGAGAACTTTTACAAGGATGAATTGTTTGGAAAATGGAACTTAAATTATCTGATTCAGGCACAGCATCTGTTTTATAGCGACGGCCGTCTCGTCTATTTTTGGCGGGAAACACCGGGAGCCGATAAGCTCGTTTTAAAAGCTTATGCAGAAGCTGTGGTGGCAGGAATTGAATCACAGATTTACAGCATCCTTGCTCATCCGGATCTCTTTGGCGTATTTTACGCTCCCTGGGATGAAGAAACCGCAGCCTGTTCCCGTTATATTATTGAAGCGGCACAGGCGTATCAAATGCCGCTGGAGATCAACGGAAACGGATTTAGAAAGGGCATCACGGATATTTGCGGGATCAAGCGCTTTCAATACCCTCTGGAGCCATTCTGGGAAATCGCTGCGGAGTATGATGTGCCCGTGGTTGTAAATTCCGATGCCCACCGCCCCTCTGAACTTCATCCGTCTTCCGAAGGACTCGCCCTGGCGGAGCGGTATCAGCTCAAGTTAGCAGAACTGGCAGACATCCGGCTCAGTAATTGAGGCGATCGTTGATATAATGAACGGACCTATATGGACTTCTGCTACACAGCTGTACCTGGCATTGCAGTTGTACCTGGCAATTGCATGAACAGTAAGCTGAACGGCCGCAAGTCGAACGAAATCTATTGAAAAGCCTCAGGTTTCAGAATAGAATGGATCTGTAACGTGAGTATCCGCACGAATGAACAAGAGGAATACTTGTACTAATATAGGGAAAGAGGCGGTTCTATGAATTCCATTGATTCCAGAGTAAAG
>JARBUO010000176.1 GCA_029239605.1 Bacillota bacterium
GCCATCATGGGCGGCGCAAAGGTTAAGGACAAGATCCTGGTCATTGAGAATCTGCTTGCCAAAGTAGATACGCTGATCATCGGGGGAGGAATGGCTTTTACCTTCCTCAAAGCAAAAGGTTATGAAATCGGCAAGTCCATCCTGGATGCTGAAAAAATAGACTATGCTTCCGAACTGATGAAAAAAGCAGAGGAAAAGGGCGTTAAAATCCTTCTTCCTGTCGACGTTGTTGCAGCGAAAGAATTCAGCAATGACGTTGAGACCGCTGAATTTGCAGCTGATGCCATTCCAGCAGAATGGATGGGTCTGGATGTAGGTCCCAAGACTGCGCAGCTTTTTGCTGAAGAACTGAAAAATGCAAAGACTGTCATTTGGAATGGTCCTGTAGGCGCGTTTGAAATGTCCAATTTTGCCCAGGGTACTATTGCAGTAGCAAAGGCTCTGGCGGAGACAGAAGCGGTTACCATCATCGGCGGCGGAGATTCTGCTGCAGCCGTAGAACAGTTCGGCTATGCAGATAAAATGACCCACATATCCACCGGCGGAGGCGCTTCGCTGGAATTCCTGGAAGGCAAGGAGCTGCCGGGAATCGCAGTATTGCAGGATAAATAAAACATCATAAATAGTGAAGCTCTGTATGACATCAAGTATATTTTCAGGGAAACAGAGCTTTTGAAAAAAATATTTCGCCGACAATTTTACTTGAATTGTCGGCGAGCTCATGAATAATATCGGAGGATGAAAATGAGAAAACCTTTTATAATGGGCAACTGGAAAATGTTTAAGACAACAAAAGAAGCAGTTGCTTTTGCAGAGGAATTCAAAAAATTATATCAGTCTTCGGACGTTACCGCAGGCGTATGCGCGCCCTTTACGCAGCTTGCTGCATTAAAGGAAGCATTCAAAGGTACTGACATCAAGGTTGGCGCTCAGAACATGCACTTTGAAGAAAGCGGTGCATTTACTGGAGAAATCTCAGCAGATATGCTCAATGAACTGGGAATAGAATACTGTGTCATTGGACATTCTGAAAGAAGACAATACTTCAACGAAACCGATGAAACTGTTAATAAGAAGCTCCACACTGCATTCAAACACAACATCATTCCGATTCTTTGCGTTGGTGAAGTACTGGAAGAAAGAGATGCCGGCAAAGAGTTTGACGTTGTTAAGACACAGACCGTGGGTGCGCTGCAGGGTCTGACTGCGGAACAGGTTTCTGCACTGATCATCGCATACGAACCAGTATGGGCCATCGGAACAGGCAGAACTGCTTCTCCCGAGCAGGCAAATGAAATGTGCGGATATATCAGAAAGGTCGTTGAAGGGCTTTATAATGATGAAGTATCCGAAAAAGTCATCATTCAGTATGGCGGCAGTGTAAAACCCGCAAATGCATCGGAACTGATGAATATGGAAGAAATCGATGGCGCTTTGGTAGGCGGCGCAAGCCTTGTTCCTGCCGATTTTATTGAAATCGTTAATTTTTAACAATGAGAATCTACAAATCACTGATTTGTAGATTTCTACTGAGTAAAAAAAACGGTCTGATGATCGGTAACGGTCATTAGCACCGGATGAAATATTAAGGAGGATAAGAGATGTCATATATTGAAGACGTAATCGCACGCGAACTACTTGACTCAAGAGGAAATCCTACAATCGAAGTTGAAATCTTCTTAGAAGATGGAAGCACAGGAAGTGCAATCGTACCTTCCGGAGCATCTACCGGTATTTTTGAAGCTGTTGAACTCCGTGACGGAGACAAGAGCAGATTCCTTGGAAAAGGTGTTCAGACTGCCGTTGACAACGTAAACAACATTATCGCAGAAGAAATCATCGGAATGAACATTTTCGACCAGGTAGGTCTGGATAAGGCCCTGATCGCTCTTGATGGAACTCCAAACAAGGGCAAACTTGGTGCAAACGCAATCCTGGGCGTATCCTTGGCAGCAGCTCACGCTGCAGCAAATTCCCTTGGCCTTCCGCTGTTCCAGTATGTCGGCGGCGTAAACGGCAAACTTCTCCCTGTTCCTATGATGAATATCCTGAACGGCGGACAGCATGCTGACAACAACGTTGATATCCAGGAATTCATGGTTATGCCTGTTGGGGCTCCTTCTTTCAAAGAAGGCCTGAGAATGGGAACTGAAATTTTCCATAGCCTGAAGGCAGTTCTTAAGGGAAAAGGCCTGAACACTGCAGTTGGTGATGAAGGCGGATTCGCTCCGAACCTTTCTTCCAACGAAGAAGCCATCGAAGTCATTGTCGAAGCCATCAAGAAGGCTGGATATGTTCCTGGAACAGACGTAAAGATTGCACTTGACGTAGCTTCCTCCGGAATGTACGACAAGGATAGCAAAACTTATAACTTTGAAGGCGAAGGCGTAAAAAGAACCACTGCTGAAATGGTTGACTATTATGATCAGCTCACATCCAAGTATCCGATCATCTCCATTGAAGACGGGCTGGATGAGGATGATTGGGAAGGATGGAAGCTCCTGACTGATAGACTGGCCAAGAGAGTTCAGCTGGTAGGAGATGATCTGTTCGTTACAAACACCGAAAGACTTTCCAAGGGAATTGAACTTGGTGTAGCAAACTCTATCCTGATTAAGGTAAACCAGATCGGAACACTGACAGAAACTCTGGATGCTATCGAGATGGCGAAAAAAGCTGGCTATACTGCCATCGTTTCTCACCGTTCCGGAGAATCCGAAGATGTTACCATTGCTGATATCGTCGTTGGAATCAATGCCGGACAGATCAAAACAGGTGCTCCTTCCAGAACAGACAGAGTTGCAAAATACAATCAGCTCCTCAGACTGGAAGAACTTCTTGACACAGCTGCTGAGTATGCTGGAAAGAAAGCATTCTATAACGTAGGAAATATTGAATAGACTTTGAGATTTCTGTAAATTTCGAGGAAAGAATGTTGATATGCGCCGCTATGCGGCGCATATGCTCATACCAATTGCGGATTTTATGATTCGCAGTTTCCTTCAAATTTGAAATAAGCATTGATTTATTTGACAAGTTATGGTACACTACAAGAGTTAATCTTGTATAGGAGGTGCGGAAGTGCAAATATTTCTGATGATATTGCTTTCAATTGCCAGCTTGGTCTTGATTGCAAGTATCCTGCTGCAGCACGGCAACAGCGCTGGACTTTCTGGGTCCATCGGCGGCGGCGCGGAACAACTGTTTGGTAAGAAGAAAAGCAAAGGCTATGAAGCGATCTTGAGTAAGATCAGTACCGTTGGTGCCATCGTATTCATTTTGTGTTCGTTGATCCTTGTTGCAATTGAGTAAGGAAAGCAGTCGTTACAGCCATATATTAAGATTCATTATAAACTTAACTGACCGGTAAGTTATTTTAAGAGGTGCTTTGCGCCTCTTAATCTTGTTGTTGAGGGAATTCGCAAACGTTGTAGGAAAAGTAAATGTCGTAAACGTAAGGAGGAGTTATAATGAATGTTTTAGCCGTATTAGCACCTGTAGCTGCAATCATAGCTTTGATTTTTGCTTATGGTCTATCGTCTTGGATTGGAAAAATGGACGAGGGTACTGACCGTATGCGCGAAATTGCTGGCTATATCAGAGAAGGCGCCATGGCGTTTCTGAGAAGAGAATACAAGACAATGGCGGTAGTAATCCTTGTCTTATTCGTAATTTTAGGATTCGGCATCGATTGGATCACTGCGGTGCTGTATGTCATTGGTGCACTTTTTTCAGTTCTGGCAGGGTATTGCGGTATGCGTGTGGCTACTAAGGGAAATGTCCGTACTGCAAGTGCAGCCATGAGCGGAGGTATGAACAAAGCGCTCAAGGTAGCATTCCGAAGCGGAGCCGTAATGGGTCTTTGCGTAGTAGGTCTGGGACTCCTCGGTATCGGAGGAGTTTTTGTTCTATTAGGCGTAGAATCTGCCTCGGTTATTACGGGGTTTGGACTGGGAGCCTCCTCTATGGCGTTGTTTGGACGTGTCGGCGGCGGAATCTATACAAAAGCCGCAGACGTGGGTGCCGATCTGGTTGGAAAGGTTGAAGCCGGAATTCCTGAAGATGATCCGCGAAATCCTGCTGTTATCGCAGATAATGTAGGTGATAACGTCGGAGATGTAGCAGGAATGGGTTCTGACCTGTTTGAATCCTATGTGGGTTCGATAATCTCTGCCATCACTCTTGCTGTAGTGATGCCTTCCATCAAGCCTATTTTTGGCTATGAATTCGATCTGCCGCCATTGGCAGGATCGGTATTTCCTCTTGTATTGTCCGCAATCGGTATTATTGCGTCCATTATCGGAATTATGTTCGTGCGGGGCAATGAAAAATCAAATCCTGCTGCTGCTTTGAATGCAGGAACCTATATCAGCAGTGCTATCGTCGTCGTGTTTTCGTTCATATTGAGTTGGGTTTTCTTTGCCAACTTCAACTGTGCTATAGCAATTATCTCTGGTCTTATCGTGGGGATTGCCATTGGAAAGCTCACAGAAATTTACACATCCGGCGATTACAAGCATGTTAAAAAAATATCAGAGCAGTGTCAGACAGGTCCTGCAACGACCATCATCAGCGGTTTTGGTATTGGTATGCTTTCGACTGTTTGGCCCATCGTCATGATTGCGGTCGGAATTCTTGTAGCGAATGCTTTTGCAGGATTATATGGAATTGCGCTTGCGGCAGTGGGCATGCTTTCTACTACCGGTATGGTTGTAGCAGTTGACGCATACGGACCGGTGTCTGATAATGCGGGCGGTATTGCCGAGATGTCAAAACTTCCAAAAGAAGTAAGAATGATCACTGACAAACTGGATGCTGTTGGAAACACAACGGCTGCCATTGGAAAAGGATTTGCCATCGGTTCTGCAGCGCTCACTGCGCTGGCTCTGTTTGCATCCTATTCTCAGGTTGCAGGATTAAAGTCTATCAGTCTGCTTGAACCGTTAGTGATCGCTGGTCTCTTTATTGGAGCAATGCTTCCGTTCCTTTTCTCTGCCTTAACGATGAATTCCGTTGGAAAGGCTGCTTATCAGATGATTGAGGAAGTAAGAAGACAGTTCCACTGCGATGCAGGTATTATGGAGGGTACCTGTAAGCCAGATTATGCGAGGTGCGTAGATATCAGTACAAAAGCCGCACTGAAAGAAATGATGGCGCCGGGCTTGCTTGCAATTATCGCACCGCTGGCTGTAGGATTTATCATGGGAACAGAAGCTCTGGGCGGTATGCTTGCCGGAGCGCTTTCTTCTGGTGTTCTGTTGGCTATCATGATGGCAAATGCAGGAGGAGCTTGGGACAATGCAAAAAAATACATAGAAGAAGGGCATTTTGGAGGAAAAGGCAGTGAGTCTCACAAAGCTGCTGTTGTAGGCGATACGGTAGGAGATCCCTTTAAGGATACAGCCGGTCCTTCCATAAATATTCTCATTAAGTTGATGACCATTGTTGCGGTAGTTTTCGCACCGGTCTTTGTAGCAATTGGCGGTCTGCTGTAAGATAGATCGTTTTTTAAACCGGTTAGTAAGTTAGTAAGTTTGTAAGTTTGCGAATGGAATAAGAAAGTAAGATAATACAGGAGCAGCCGGACGAAATTCAAGGAATTTTGTTCTGGCTGCTCTTTTTCTGTAACATTATATATACTTGGGCCATGGACTTCCTGTCGCTCTTGACGTAAATGTCAGACTCATCGGGACCCACGCAGGTGTAACAGCAGGCGGTGGACCCACTCATAACTGTGTTGCGCACCTGGCCTTGTACAGATCAATCCCCAAATGGACCCGCAGGGAATTGCAGAATCTGTGGTTGAACTGCTGTCAAAATAAGAACAGAAGGATTGAGTTTTCGTAGAGTAAGCTGAGCCTGATAGACGTTTGTATCATATACACAAATAAGCCCCGGATTATTCAGGGGCTTTTGTTTTTTCACACATAACAAATGGTTTTGTATTATACACACAAAGAAATATGACATATGTTGTTGACAAAAACATAAAAAAAGATTAAGATAAGTACTATCTTAAATGAAGGTGGTGTATTCACAATATGAAGAAA